>DAOVUO010000066.1 GCA_030632545.1 Bacteroidales bacterium | reverse complement strand
TTTTAAAAATGAATAATCAAATTCATCTGCTTCTGCTATTACATATTCTGGATCTGCTTCTATAACAAAATTTGAATCATAATTTTTCATTATCCCACCAATAAAACTAGCACTTGCTTGCTTTGATGATTTAAAAATATGTGCCAAAATTGCAGAAGTAGTTGTTTTACCATGAGTTCCGGCTACAGCTAATCCTTTATACTGATTAAAAATTTCGCCTAAAACCTCCGCTCTTTTATAAATAGAAAATTTATTTGTACTAAAAAACTGTAATAACTCGCTTTTCTTTATTGCAGGAGTATAAATGACAAAAACTCTTGTTTTATCCTTCCATTCATCATCAAGTATTTCTGGTGTATCATTTAAAGAGATTATTGCACCAAGTTTCTGTAGCGACTGACTTACCACCGACTCAACTCTGTCGTATCCAGCAACAGAATAGCCTAAATGGATGAAATAACGAGCTATGGCACTCATTCCAATTCCGCCAATTCCAACAAAAAACATTTTATTTATCTCTTTACTTATCATCTATTTATATTGATAACACTATTTTTGCAATATCTAATGCTGCATCAGGTTTAGCCAATTTAGCCATCTGTGCAGATAAATCTTCTTGCTTATTCTTATTATTTAGCAAATTCTTTATTTCTAAAAACAATACTTTCTTTAAATCTGAATCCTTTACCATAATCGCAGCATTTTGCTCTACTAGAGCCTTTGCATTCTGCGTTTGATGATCCTCGGCAACATTAGGCGAAGGAACTAAAATTGAGGGCTTTGCCACTAGACAAAGTTCAGAGATTGTTCCAGCACCTGCTCGTGAAACAATTATATCTGCCACTTTGAACAAATAATCCATTCTATCTATAAACGGAAGAATCTTCACTCTATCATCATTTAAAAATTTAGCTTCCGAAGCCATTATTCTATCATTATACAGTTTTCCTGTTTGCCAAATAATTTGATAATCAATATTATCTAAACCAATTTTTAAATAATCTTCAATTACATTATTTATTGCTCTAGCTCCCAAGCTTCCACCAACAAATACAACAACAGGCTTTTCTGGGTTCAAATTAAAATGTGCATAAGCTTCTTTAAACTGAACATTAGAGAATTGCTTTTTTCTAATAGGATTTCCTGTATTTATAATTTTATTTTTCTCAAAAAACTTTTCCATTCCATCATAAGCAACACAAATTGTATTTGCACCTTTTCCTAAAATTCGGTTAGTTACTCCTGCAAAAGAATTCTGCTCTTGTAAAACTAAAGGAATATTCATTCTATTAGCCCAAAAGCCTAAAGGGCCACTCGCATATCCACCAACACCAACTACAGCATCAGGTTTAAAGGATTTTATTATTTTACGTGCTTTAAACAAGCTTTTTATCAAAAGAACAACTACTTTTATATTAGAAAAGCTTAAACTTCGTTTAAAACCAGCAATATCAAGCCCTTCTATATTAAAACCAGCTTGAGGCACTTTTTGCATTTCTATTTTTCCATTAGCACCAACAAACAAAATTTCAACATTAGGATTTATTTCCTTTATTGCTTGAGCAATAGAAATAGCGGGATATACATGGCCGCCAGTTCCGCCACCACTTATAATAAATCGCTTATTTTTAATTTCATTACTCATCCTTTTGCTCTCTTTAATTTTGCCAATGCAGCTTCCTCTTCCAAAGTCCGGCTTATACTTAAAATAATTCCAAAAGTTATGCTCGAAAATATTATTGATGTTCCGCCCATGCTCACAAACGGAAGCGTTTGTCCTGTTACTGGAATTAAATTAACGGCAACAGCCATATTTATTAATGCTTGTAGAACAAGACTTAAGCCCAAACCTATTGCAAGAAAAGCTTGAAAAGTTCTTTTTGATTGTTGAACAATTCGTCCTACTCGATACAGGAACAATAAATACAAGAATAGAATTAGTGCTCCACCAATAAATCCATACTCTTCAATAATTATTGCATAAATAAAATCAGAATAAGGTTGTGGCAAAAAATTTCGCTGTGTACTCTTACCTGGGCCTTTACCTGTTAATCCACCAGTTGAAATAGCTATTTTAGCCATATCTGCCTGATAATTAACACCAGGCTCGTTGCTAGAAAAGCTGCTCATCCTGTTTTTTACAGTAGCAATACGACCAACATTATCACCAGCAACCACAAATAAAAATATACCAACAATACCAATTACAGTCAAATACCGCACTAACTTTCGCAAATTTATTCGTCCAATTATCAATACAAGCACTACGGAGAAAAACAATAAAAATGCAGTAGAAAAATTATCTGGAAGAATTAATGACACAACTATAATGCTTGCCCAAAGCATCAAATCTAATGCCTCGTACAACTGTTTCTCACTTTTTTGATTAGCAGATAAATGCTTTGCAATAAACATGATTAACGCAAATTTAGCAAAATCGGAAGTCTGAAATTGAAATCCCAATCCTGGAACTTCCAACCAACGAGTAGCTTCATTTTTAGTAACTCCAACAAGTAAAGTAATAACCAACAAAACTAAAGCTCCTAAATAAATAGCATTCGCCCACTTAAAATATATTTCATAAGGCAAACGATGTAATACATATATTATAATTAAACCAATAATTAAAAAACGTGCATGACGCATCATATAGAACATAGTATCACCGCCTTTATAGCGAAATGCGATTAAACCAGTTGAACTATAAACAACTAAAAGAGAAGAGAAAAATAGAGTGACTATAACTAGCCAAATATATTTATCCCCTTTAAAATATGTATTAAACCATTCTATCATTATAATTTTCTAATCTCGTTTTTAAACTGCTGTCCTCTATCTTCATAGTTTTCAAACAAATCAAAACTAGCACAAGCAGGCGAAAGCAGTACAGTTTCGCCCTTTTCTGCCAGCAAATAAGCTCCGTTAACGGCATCTTTCATAGTTCGCGCTTCGTAACATGGGACAATGTCACCAAAAGCTTCAGCTAATTTTTCGTTATCAACACCTAAACAAACAAGAGCTTTAACTTTCTTTCGTACCAATTCACGGAGTATAGTATAATCGTTTCCTTTGTCTATTCCACCAGCAACCCAAACAGTTTGCGTAATCATGCTTTCGAGTGCATACCAACTTGAATTTACATTTGTAGCTTTCGAGTCATTAATAAACAAAACATCACGAATTTTTAATACTGGTTCTAAACGATGTTCAACACCCTCAAAAGCCATTAATGACTCACGAATCACTTCATTTCTGATTTGCAATACATTTGCAGAAACACCGGCAGCAAGAGAATTATATCTATTGTGCCTCCCCTTTAGGGCTAATTCTGATGTTTTCATTTTAAATAATTTTTTACTATTTGAAATAACAAATTCTTCATCATCGGCCCAAGCTTTATTTTCACTTTTTTCTATAAGCGAAAATGGAAGCATTTGGCTCTTAATAGCGTGCTCCTGAATAAAACGAGCAACGGCCTCATCGTCTATATTATATATAAAATAATCGCTATACTCTTGATTCATAACAATTCTAAATTTAGAATTTAAATACTCATCAAAATTGTAATTATATCTATCTAAATGATCTGGCGTAACATTTAATAAAATTGCAATATTTGGTCTAAACTCCTTTATACCATCAAGCTGGAAGCTACTTAATTCCAATACATAAAGCTCAAAATTGTCTTTAGCAACGCTTAAAGCAAAGCTTTCGCCTATATTGCCAGCCATTCCCACATTTAAACCTGCATTCTTTAATATATTAAACACCAAATTAGTTGTTGTTGTTTTCCCATTACTTCCTGTTATTGCGACAATTACAGCATTTGTATAACGATATGCAAATTCAATTTCCGAAATAACTGGGATACTATTTTCAATTGCTTCCACCACAATTGATGCTTTATCAGGAATACCAGGACTTTTTATAATTTCATCAGCATTTAATACTTTTTCCTTAGAATGCTGATTTTCCTCAAAATCAATATCATTTTCGACTAACTGCAACTTAAACTCCTCATAAATAGAAGAATAGTCTGATACAAAAACATCAAATCCATGCTTTTGTGCCAAAATTGCAGCACCAATTCCGCTTTTTGCTGCACCTAATATGACTATTCTTTTCTTCATTTGTAATTATCTTAATTTAAGTGTTACTATAGTTAAAACAGCAAGCATAATTCCTACAATCCAAAATCTTGTTACAATTTTGGGCTCAGGAAACCCCAATTTTTGAAAATGATGATGTAATGGTGCCATTTTGAAAACCCTTCGTCCTGTTCCAAATTTTCTTTTTGTGTATTTGAAATACCCTACCTGTATTATAACTGATAAGCTTTCCACCAAAAAAATACCGCTAAATATCGGAATCAAAAGTTCCTTTCTAATTATGATAGCAAAAACAGCTATTATTCCTCCTAAAGTCAAACTTCCAGTATCGCCCATAAATATTTGAGCAGGAAATGCATTATACCATAAAAAACCAACTGTTGCACCAATTAATGCGCTTGCAAAAATCACTAACTCCCCAGAATTAGGAATATACATAATATTCAAATAATCAGCTATTATGATATTACCCGAAACGTAGGCAAAAAAAGCTAAAGTAAGCGCAATAATTGCAGAAACTCCTGTCGCTAAGCCATCTAAGCCATCAGTTAAATTTGCACCATTTGAAACAGCGGTGGTTATTAATATAACTGCTAAAACAAAAACAATCCACGCAGCTGTTTGTGCATTTTTACCTAAAAATCCAACCAAATAAGCATAATCAAACTCATTATCTTTCACAAAAGGAATAGTTGTCTTTGTTGATTTCATTGAAACAAATTCATAATTGTCGCCTTCAACAAGCATTTGGTTTTCAACAGTATTAACTTGTACTTTTTCTTTAATAACCACATCATCACTCATATAAAGAGTAAGACCAACTATTAATCCTAAAACTACTTGTCCAAGAATTTTTAATTTACCAGATAAACCGTCTTTATTTTTCTTAAATACTTTAATATAGTCATCGGCAAAACCTAATATACCAAGCCAAATGGTAGTTGTAAGCATTAAAAGAATGTAAACATTATCTAATTTTGCTAAAAATAATGTAGGAATTACAATGGCTAGAATTATAATAACTCCGCCCATTGTTGGTGTTCCTTTTTTCTCGTATTGTCCTTCAAGACCAAGATCACGAACAATTTCGCCAATCTGCTTTACCTGTAAATATTTTATTATTCTTTTTCCATACACAAGAGCTATCAACAAGGAAAACAAAAATGACGCTGCTGCCCTAAACGAGATATACTTAAATACACCTGCACCAGGGAAATTCATATTATCTAAATACAAAAACAAATAATATAGCATTTCTTTAAGCTTTTATTGATTTATCAAATTCTAAAACTATCTCTTTATCATCAAAATGATGTTTCACACCATTTATCTCTTGGTAATCCTCGTGCCCTTTTCCAGCAATTAATACAATATCGCCAGATTTCGACATCATTAATGCAACTTTTATAGCCTCTGCCCTATCAGCAATTTTCAATACTTTTATTGCAGCTTCTTTTGATATACCATTATATATATCTTCAATAATTGCACTTGGATCTTCCGTTCGTGGATTATCAGAAGTGATAATAATTTTATCACTAAATTTTTCAGCTACTGCACCCATTTCCGAACGCTTTGATTTATCTCTATCTCCACCAGCACCAAAAACGGTGTAAATTTGTGCATCAAGCTGGCGCAAATCATTAATCGTTTCTAACACATTTTCAAGTGCATCTGGCGTGTGTGCATAATCTACAATCACCATTTTATTTGAACAACACATCATACTCTCAAATCGACCTTTTACTGGTTTTAAGGCACTTATTGATGTAAGAACTTCTGTTTTATCAAAATTCAGCAAACTAGCTACGGCATAAACTGCTAAAATATTTGACACATTAAATTTTCCCACAAATTGAGTCCAAAGTTCTATATTATCAATAATTAAATGTGTCCCCAGCATATCATACTCTAAAGCTTTTGTCATATATGCTGCCATATTTTTTACTGCATAACTACTTTTTTTCGCCTTAGAGTTTTGAAGCATTATACTCCCATTCTTATCATCTAAATTTACTAATGCAAATGCCTCTGGTGAAAGCTGATCAAAAAACTTTTTCTTTGCATCACGATAATTTGCAAAAGTTTGATGATAATCTAAATGGTCGTGTGTTAGATTAGTAAAAACTGCGCCAGTAAAGTTTAAGCCTACAATTCTATTTTGATCAACAGCATGAGAGCTTACTTCCATAAAAGCATATTCGCAACCAAGTATAAGCATTTCGCTCAAATACTTATTTATTTGTACCGCATCAGGTGTAGTATGACTTGCATTTATTTCCTTATCATCCAACATAATTTTGATTGTAGACAAAAGACCTGCTTTAATGCCTAAATTTCGTACAAGCTCATACAATAAAGTAACAATACTTGTTTTTCCATTTGTACCAGTTACACCAATTAATTTCAATTTTTTTGATGGAAAATCATAGTATGCCGAAGCTATTTTACCTAGAGCCACCGAAGAATTTATAACTTGAATAAAACAAACATCCTCTGCCAATTTTTTTGGTAATTCTTCACAAACAACTGCTTTTGCACCGTTTTCAATTGCCTTATCAATATAATTATGTCCATCTACCTGGGTTCCATTATGTGCAACAAACAAACTTCCATTAACGCATTTGCGAGAATCAAGCTCAATAGAACGTAACTCTTTAATACTGCTACCTTGCAGATTAAAATAAGTGATATGCTCGATTATTTTATTCAGCTGTTTCATTCTCGTTTTCTTCAGATTGATTTTCAACTATTTGCTCTTCCTTATGCTCTATTTTGCCCAAATAAAGGATAATTTTGCTTCCTTTAATAAGCTTAGTTCCTGCAATTTGGCTTTGTCTTGAAACTGCGCCTTTTCCATTTATTTTTACATTAAGTCCCAAATCTTCAAGAATAAACATTGCGTCTCTCACACTCATTCCAAGTATATTAGGCACAATATTTCTACGTATTATTCTATCCTGACACTCTATATGTTTTTCTTTCTTTTCTGTTATTACCCAATCAGATTTAAGGTTATTGTAAAATTGTAATGGAATATTTAATTTCTGTAATACTATTTCCAAATCACTTAAGTTTCCATTTTTTGAATAAGGAATAGAGGTAATTCCGTATTTATCAACTAATTCAAGATTAGGTGTTAATTTATAATTCGTAGAATATACTTTGTTTGCAATTTCTTCGAAAACGGGACCTGCGACCAAGCCACCATAATAACCTAAACTATTTGGGTCACTAATCATCACAATACAAGAATACTGAGGATTATCAGCGGGAAAATAACCAACAAAAGAAGCTTTATAACGATTAACATAACGCTTTTTCTTGGGATCAAATATTTTGGCTGTTCCTGTTTTTCCTGCGATTTTAAAATTTGGATTTTGCAAACGCCTTCCTGTACCATTCTCCACCACACCCTCAAGCATTATCTTTACTTTCTTTAAAGTCTCATCAGAACAAATTGAAGGCATCAAAATTTCCTTATTAAATTTTTTTATTATTTTTCCATGTTTTGTAATAGCCTGAACAAAACGAGGTTTTACCATTACACCATCATTAGCTACAGCATTATAGAGCGTTAAAATTTGCAAAGGTGTAAGCTTTAATTCGTAACCCAAAGCCATTTGATGTAACGAAATTTCTGACCAATACCTATCTCCTTGATATTTAATGTATGGTTTACCTTCACCGTTAATACTAATATTCTGCTTCTGATTTAATCCGAGGCTATGTAAACGCTCCACAAACCTATCTGCCTGACGACCATAATATTTATCAACAACTGTAGCAATTCCAACATTAGAAGAAACCTCAAAAACTTTTTGAAAACTAATTCTGCCGTGACCAGTCATCTTAACGTCTCTAATAGTAAAATCGTAAAACTTACGTGATCCATTTCCAGTATCAACTGTATCATACAAATCAATAAATCCATCTTCTAAAAGAGCAATCACCGTTGCCAATTTAAAAGTAGAGCCAGGTTCAGTACTTTCACCAACAGCATAATTATAACTCTCGTGATATTTTCCGTCTTTTCCTCTTTTGAGATTAGCAATTGCTTTTATATCACCAGTTTTAACTTCCATTAAAATAGCAGTACCATGATGAGCTTCATATTTTGCCAACTGTCGATACAAGGTATTCTCAGCTACGTCTTGCAATGGAATATTAATTGTACTTACTACATTATATCCATCCTCACGTTCTACCTCATTTTCAGAATTCATCTCCATCCACTGATTTCCAGCAACTTTTCGCATTAACTTAATGCCATCACGCCCTTTTAGCTCATTATCAAATGCACCTTCTAAACCAACTATATTTCCATTTGGATTTTGACTTATGTAACCTATTGTTCGACTAGCCAATTGTGAAAATGGTTTTAATCGCAAATTAGTTTGTTCTACTATTAAACCACCCTTAAAACGCCCCCTATTGAATATTGGTAATTTTTTAAGTTCCTGAAGTTTATTGTAGTTAATACGCTTTTTAATTGGAACATATCTACTCCCTTTTTCTCTAGCTGATTGTAAAAAAGCACTATACTCCTCGGCCGTTTTTTTACCAAACATTTTAGACAAACCAATTGACAAAGAATCAATTTGCTCAAAAAACACGTCTTCTGGCAAACCTTGTGCTTTCGGATCGAAAAAAACATCGTAGTAAGGAACTGATGTTGCAAGCACTTCGTTATTATCAGCATAAATATCTCCTCTAAGTGCTGGAAAATATAAATCTCTTTGAGATAATCGTTTTGCATAGTCCGCCCATCTATCCTGCTCTGATATTTGTAAATAAGCTATTTTACCTACAATTAGCAGTGCAAAAAGTACAACAACTAAATAAACAGCTGTTAATCGTCCTACTATGCCCTTTTTTATACTCACTTACTAGTTTTTTCAGTTACAATTTTAATAGGAGGTTTACTTGCTTCCTCTAAACCCAAACCTCTTTCTATCACCAAACGACTAATTTCAGATGGCTTACTCAAAAACATTAATTCAGATGCATACGAAATTGATTTCTCACGTAGCTCCCTATTTTCTTTTGTTAATTTATTAATTTCCAGTGCATATTTTTCTGCTTGATACTGATTAAAAATATATACAAAGGCCATTGCCACAAGTAAAAAGATATAAGGTAGTTCACCAACGAAATTCATTCCTTTGAATAAACTTCCGTCAACCAATTTTTTTAAACCTTTTATTGCCAATGGTAACTTTAATTTCATTTCTTTATATTTTTTCTGCTATCCTTAACTTAGCACTTCTTGAGCGACTATTAATTTTCAGCTCTTCCTCAGATGGCGTAATCACTTTTTTATTTA
>DAOVUO010000083.1 GCA_030632545.1 Bacteroidales bacterium | reverse complement strand
GCAGAGCGTGGTCGTGAAATGTTTTGGGAAGGACATAGAAGACAAGATCAAATACGTTTTGGAACATTTAATAATGCGTGGTGGGAGAAAAAAACAAGTAGTGCTAGTAGAAATACATTCCCTACTCCACAGTGGGTTTTGGATTCAAATCCAAATTTACAATAAATTTAAATTTAATTTTTTATAATTTTTTCAATAACTAAATAATAAGTAATATGAAAAGTAAATTGTTTTTATCAAGTTTATTAATCGCTTTTGCGTTTATGTTTACATTAACTTCTTGTGATCCTGATGATGATGATAATGATGACGATCCTGTATTAGTAGAGGATGGAATTTATGTTTTTGGTACAGGTACTGCAATCACTGAATATTCAGCTAATGCATTAATGAAAGTTGCTCGCAACGAGGCTCTTCAAGAAGATCGTGCTCAATTATTAGAGATGTACATTGCAGTTAAAGCTGGTGCTGAAGGTTTTAATATAGCTATTGTAGAAGGCGGAACACCAGTCCTTTATGGACCTGGCGATGACTTTGCAGTTGTTGCTGATGATGCTAAAATTGGTGATGAGCCGAGTGGTTGGTTCTCTAGAGGTACTTATAAAATGTCTGAATCACCATTTACAGTTCCCGAAGATGGTTTATATCATGTTGTAATTGATACTGAGTTAGGCGTTGCCGTTGTTGCTAAAGCTGACTGGGGATTAATTGGTGGTGCTACTCCTGGTGGTTGGGGAGAAAATACTCCTATGACTGCTACTTTTGATTTGAATAAAATGGAATTTGTAGCCGCAGAGGTTACTATGCTTGAAAATGATTGGAAATTCCGTTATTCTAATGGTTGGAAAATCGTTCTTGATGAAACTTATGACCTTGGTGATGGTGCTACTGGTATTCGTGTTAATACAAACTTAGGTGGTGCTCTTAATGCTTTAATTGCAGGTGGTGATAATATTTCTAATGCTACTTATGGTGTTTATAAATATACATTAACATGGGAATTAGGTAAAGATTTTGTTGCAACTGAAGAGTGGGTTAGAGATGGTGAAGAGCTTGCTGAATATCCTGCTGAAATGTATATGATTGGTGATGGCGTTGGTGATTGGGAATGGGCTAATACAGATTTAGCTATGATTCCTGTACATTCTCATCCTGAATTATTCTGGAAAATTCTTTGGATTAATGAAACTGGTGCATTCAAATTCTGTGAGAAAAAAGAATGGGGTCTTGATTTTGGTGTAACTGGTGAGGCAACTGATGGTGTTTATGCAAAAGGTGCTGACAATATTGATGTTCCAGGAACTGCAGGTTATTATACTGTTGTTGTTAATCTTGAAAATGAAACTATTGAAGTTAATCCTGCTGTTATTTACGGTGTAGGTGATGTTTTTGGTGGTTTTGATGGTGCTGTTGCGGCTAACAAATTTACTGTTGATAATGCGAATGAAGTTATCAAATTTGATGGTGTAACCGCCGCTGGTGGTGTACGTGTGCACGTTGCTGCTTCTACTTTGAGTTGCGATTGGTGGCAAGCAGAGTTTGCTATTATAAATGGTGCAATTGTTTTCCGTGGTACAGGTAACGACCAAGAAGGAATTACATCTGCAACTGTAGGACAAAACGTAAGTCTTAATTTCAAAACACTTACTGGTACAGTTCAATAATCTGTAAAAGATTTTAGATATATAAAAGGCCACTCATTGAGTGGCCTTTTTTTATTTCAGCTAATTAATCAGAATTAGACACCTTATCAAAATTGATTTTTATATGATAAAATCACCAAATCTGCATAATCCAATACTGTTTTAGTGTAAAAACATGCAAAATCCAATACTGTTTTGCACAAAAATCTCTAAAAACCAATACTGTTTCATTTTTTTTATGTAAATTTGTTCAAAAAAGTAATGTATAGGAATATTGAAAAGTATTTGAATCAATGGAGATTAAATCCTCGCAAAAAGCCTCTTATGCTACGAGGTGCAAGGCAAGTTGGTAAAACTTATTTGATAGATGTTTTTGCAAAAAAAAAATATAAGCATTATCTGAAAATAAACTTAGAGCAAAACTCCCAATTAAGGGATATTTTTGAGAGTAAACAACCAAATCAAATTATAAATGACTTAACTTCGCTTTATCAAATTCCGTTGTACGATAATGAAAGCCTATTATTTATTGATGAAATTCAAACATCGCCAAGTGCCATTGCTGCATTACGTTATTTTTACGAAGAAAGACCAAATTTACATATTATTGTAGCAGGCTCATTACTAGACCACACACTTAACGAAATTAAGTATTCAATGCCAGTTGGTCGGATAGAGTTTGCCTATATGTATCCATTAAATTTCTCAGAATTTTTGTTGGCATTGGGCGAAGCTGGACTGGAAACAGCCATTACCCAATACTCAATAGGTAAAAATTTCAGTAAATTGCTTCATCAGAAAATTAGTGAATATTTGCGATTGTATTTTTTTATTGGCGGAATGCCTGAAGCAGTTAAAGTTTACGCTGAAACAAAAAATCTTATCGAAGTAAAAAAAGTGCATACAAGTATACTTACTTCAATTGAATATGATTTTGCGAAATACGGTACTCGCAAACAACAAGAATATTTGAATGAAGTACTTCATTACTGTGCAAATAATATTGGAAGGAAAGTCAAATACTCAAATATTAATAAAATTGCTGGGTCTACAATACTTAAAGATACTTTTAGGAAATTAGAAATGAGTAGAATAGTTCATTTGGTTCATCATACAAAATCTTCTCAATTACCTATTACTCAATACAGGAATAAAGATGTATTTAAGCCGCTTTTTATGGATATTGGTTTAGTTTGTAGCTTGGCAAAAATAAAACTTACCGATTTGCGTAATTTAACTGGTGATTTTGAAGGTAGTTTAGCAGAACAATTTGTTGGACAAGAACTTATTACAGGTAGTGATTTTTTTATTGAGGAAAAGTTACATTATTGGACTAGAGATGCTAAAAATGCTAATGCTGAAATTGATTATCTGCATCAAATTGGAAATACTATTTTTCCTATTGAAGTAAAAGCGGGGAAACGAGGCACTTTAAAGTCTATGCATGTGTATTTAGCAGAGAAAGGTAAAAAACAAGGTATTAGATTAAATTTGGATTTACCAAGTTATGGAATGAATTTAAAGGCAAATTCAAATTTACCAAATAAAGGGATATTTGAATACAATCTTTTGTCCTTACCTCTTTATTTTGCGGCAAAACTACACACATTTGATTTATAGTGTATGCAGTATAATTGAGCTATAAATCATTAAATTAAAAGCAAAAAACAATACTGTTTATTTTTTTTTCTTTTTCCTAGATTTTTTCTTTCGATTTTCATTTTCCTCAATCAGAACTTGCCAATCTTTGGGATTTTCTTCCGAAAAATCAATGGTTTCCTCATAATCAAATTTTGAAATTTCGCGCACCTCTATTTTTTTTCCTAAAAACTTCTCAATTTCTTCAAGTTTTTCCTTTTCTTCCTCTCCGCAGAATGATATAGCAACTCCCTTTTCCATACCCCTACCAGTACGGCCAACACGATGCACATAATTCTCAGCTTGGTCAGGTAAATCATAATTAATCACGTAATCTACGTTTGGAATATCAATTCCTCGTGCAGAAATATCTGTAGCAATTAAAATATTAAATTCACTCGCTTTAAATTCATTCATTACTTTCAGTCGGTCTTTTTGTTCTTTGTCGCCATGAATAGTTTGTGCACTAATTTTAACTCTTGCCATTGCTTTTTGAACTCTCTCTGCACGAACTTTTGTACGGACAAAAATCAAAATTTTGCTTTCAGGGTATTCGTTTATAATTCGCTCTAAGAAAAAACGTTTATCATCTATTTCAACAAAAATAAGCGAGTGACTAATGTTCTTAGAAACTCTATCTTTTGGCGAAATTTGTATACGAATTGCATTTGTAACCAACGAATAAGCCAAATCTTTTATATTTCTACTAATTGTAGCTGAAAAAAATAAGGTTTGACGTTTTTTGGGCAAAAAATTCATCACATCTCTAATATCTTTGATAAAACCTAAATCAAGCATTAAGTCAGCCTCATCAACAATTAAATACTGTAAACGTCGGTAATTTATAACGCCCTGATGAATAAGATCAAACATTCTTCCTGGTGTAGCAACCAACACATCTACACCTTTAGAAAGTTTATTTATCTGTGGGTCTTGCTCTACGCCACCAAATACTCCTAAAATTTTCACTTGTGTATGATAAGCCAAGCTTTCAAAAACTTCTACAATTTGAATGGCTAGTTCACGTGTTGGAACCATAATTAGGCATTTAATTCCATCCTTTCGGTTCTTTATTTTATGCCGGTGTAACAAATCAATAATTGGAATAGCAAATGCGGCTGTTTTACCTGTACCTGTTTGGGCGATTGCTAAAACATCTTCGCCATTTAAAATTGGAGGAATCGACTTAAACTGAATATCAGTTGGCTTTTTAAAGCCTAATTTTCCTATGCTTTTCTTAAGTTCTGGAGTAAAATTGTAATCTTCGAATTTCATAAATACAGTATTTTCTTGTGGCCGCTTGCTAGACTGCAAATTTAATAGCTTTTATTGAGAAAATACGAAAAAATGTGATTATAAAATTACCCTGCTAGTCATCAATAGTTCGTTAAATATTTGTGTAATTAAAAGTATATCAGCGCTTTAATGTTTAAATAATATATACTTATAATTATCTGTAATTCAATTAATTCGTGCATTTCCCGATATTCGGGACAAGCTGTGGCTAAAATTCAACAAACTATTGAGTCATAAAACTACAGGGTAATTTCCACTATTTGTTACCTTTTAACTTTTAACTCAAAATTTAAAACTTTTAACTTCTTTTACCTACTTTCAAGCTTTATTCTGATAATAAACTCACCTTTATCTAATCCATCTGCACCAGTAACACCAATTACCACTTTATATGGATTATTTATAGCATTAAGCTTAACTTTTCGAGTATGATCTTGAGTTTTTCCTCTTTTTGGATAATCCCATTTATGATCTGCTTCGCAACTTACACACGATGATAAATCTGGCACATAAGCAGTTGAATTTGTTCCAATACTATAGGCATACAAACTCATATTTGCGCTTTTATTAGTAGGTATAAGCTCAATTTCCATAATTGAATACTTCGGAATTTCCGTAATGTAAAGTATATGATTTCCGTTAAACTTTTTGACCTGTGTACCAGGAAAGCATGCTACAGAGCTACTCCACGCCCAACTCAAATCCTGAATTTTAGTTCCATTTGCTAAATTACCCTTATAGGCTTTGGTTTTACCTTTTTCTGCTTTTGCTGTGTACATTTTAACTGGTAATTGCTCCCCTTTCACTGTTTCTGAGGTTTTCCAAAATACTTGAATATCAAAATCGCCACTACTTAATCCATCAGCACCTGCCACACCAATAACTACCGTATATGGATTTTTTATTGCATTAAAACTTATGCTACGTGTATGATCCTGAGTTTTTCCTCTTTTTGGATAATCCCACTTATGATCAGCTTCACAGCTTACACAGGAACTTAAATTTGGAACCATATATGTTTTTCCCTGACCAATTTGATAGCCATAAAGACTCATGTTTTTAGATTTATCCTTTGGAATAAGCTTAATATTTATAATTGAATGGGGAGCTAAATTCACATGAAAAAAAACATGCTTCCCATTAAATTTTTTCTGCTGAGTACCCGGAAAACATGCAATAGAGCTGCTCCAAGCCCAACTTAAATCAGGCATTGCAGTTCCTTGCGATAAATTACCCCTTGCGCTTACTGTTTTGTTTGCTTGTAGTTTTATTTCCTTTACATGAGACGGAAATTGAGCCATTAGATTATTTATAAATATTAAATTAATAAATAATAATAGCGTGAGTGTTGAAATTGTTAATTTTTTCATTTGTCTAAGATTTGTGTCATACTAAGTTAATATTTCAATTATCAAGTTCAGCATCGACTGTTTAGTTTAAGTTGTTTATTCACTTTACAATTTCCGAAAAGTTTATGAGAATGTCAAGTGGATGTTTTTTTATATTTTTGCATAAATTATTATTAATGATTACAAAAGCTGTTCTTCCACTACTTTATATCGCTCCTGTGCAATATTATTCAAAGTTTTTTCTTTATAAGGAAATACTTATTCAACAGCACGAGAATTATAACAAACAGAGTTTCCGTAATCGAGGTAGTATATATAGTGCCAATGGTAAGCTTGCCCTAAGTATTCCAATTGAAAAAGGCAGAACACCTCAACTGAAATATAAAACTATTGCAGTTTCGTATGTTGAAAACTGGCAAAAAAATCACATTCGCGCAATTGAATCAGCCTATAGACATACTCCATTTTTTGAATTTTATTGGGATGATTATCTTCCGTTGTATCAAACTCAATTTGAAACGCTTTGGGAATTAAATTTAGCTTTTCATAAATTAGTGCTACGAGATATTGGATTAAGCCCAAAAGTTTTTTTTAATGATGCTTTTGAAGTCGAATCAGCCGACAATTACTCTTTTTTAGCAAATGCAAAAGGGAATAAACTAGCTGACATATATTTTGAGCCTAAAGAATATTATCAAGTTTTTTCAGAAAAAACAGGTTTTTTACAAAATTTGAGCATACTCGACTTGATTTTTAACGAAGGACCAAATGCTTATGCTATATTAAAAGCCTCAATTGTAAACATTTAGCTTTTTTAGCTTTTTTTTATGATTGAAAGTGCTTTTCTTTGTAGAAATTATTAGAAACAAATAGTAACTTACGGAGAAAAACTCATAATGGAAAGAATTGTTTGTCATTGCAATTATGTAAATTACGACGAAATAGTTGAAGCAATTAGAAATGACGGAGCTACTACAATTGAAGATATTAGAAGCTTAACAGGTGTAAATTCTAGTTGTGGGCGATGCGGAAATGCAGTGGAGGCAATATTAAAACGTGAATTAGCAAAAATAGAAGTTGAAATTAAGGCAAAAACTAAAAAAACCTGAAATGAAAACTAAAAAGAGTGGTGCCAGATATTCCGCAATTGTTGGAATTGGAGAAAAATTAAAGCAATTATCTATTGAAACAGGCAGAGAGTATTTAGCTTTAAATCGTGGCGTTCCTGCGGTAACATTGATAGATATAAGCGAAGTTGTTCCTTTGTTAGATTTTAATTCGGGAGAATTACAAATCTATCCACAAAATAATGGAATTTTAAAGCTGCGAGAAGCAGTTAATAAAAAATATTTTGGCAATAAAAGCTCTGCCGATAATATTTTTATTACTCATGGTGGAATGGGAACAATAGACATGGTTGTGGACACTTTGGATGTTGAAGAAATACTTATTCCTAAATTTTATTGGGGTGCATATCGCAATATTATGACAATGCGTAATGTAGTACACGATTTTTACGAAAATTATGAATTTTTAGATCAAAATATTGATAAACTGCAAAATAAAGCCGTAATTATTTGCGACCCCAGCAATCCTTTAGGGAATAAATACGACGATGCTAAATTAATGCAATTAATAAAAAAGCTTGATTCAGCAGGCGTTATTATTCTATTTGATGGCCCTTACCGTAAGCTATTTATTCAAGGTGAAGATTTGTTTTATCAGGATTTGGCTGCGCTTCCTAATGTGATAATCATGGAAAGTTTCAGTAAATCAATTGGTTTAAGCGGACAGCGATTGGGTTTTATGCATACTAATGATAAAGAGTTTGCCGAGGAGTTTAATATTAGATTGCTTTATGTGACAAATGGAGTAAATGCTTTTGCTCAGCTATTAGTGCATGCTTTACTTACCACAAAAGAGGGCAAAGAAGCCGCTGATGAATTCAGACGAATTACAATTGAAGGAATGAATCGTAATATTGAATACTTACGAAAAAATGGATTTTTAGCCGAAGAATTTTATCAAGACTCAACACCAGTAGGTATTTTTACTATTGTAAATCGTTCCGAAGAGGAACTTTTGGAATATAGAATTGGTAGTGTTGGCTTACCATTTTTCACCTCAACAGCAAAGGACGAGGCAAAAGCATATTCACGAATTTGTATAGCTTCTGATCCTGATAAAATTGAGAAATTTTTTAATCGAATGAAATAGTTTAAAAATTAGTGTCAGATTTACGAAGTGAAAACTTATTGTAAATCTGATAATTAATAATATTTATTAGTGATGCAGTGAAAAATTGAAAGCTGTGAATGCCTGAATATAGTTGACTAGTTTTACTTTTATACCATTTCAAAATAAGCGAAGTAGGCAATTAGTTTAGCTTCCTATTAACAAGACATTCACGACTTCAGAGAAATGTTTTTCCAGTAATTCACTCAGTTAACTTCATCTAATTGTTTGACAGCAAATTACTTATTGTGAATCGACAGTTATAAATACTGTTGTTGAGTATTAGATTAGCTTATTTTAGTTTTTTTTGTGTAAATTTGATTTTTGTGTCCTTAAATGATTGATTGCTTTGTATTCGGAACTTACTTATATATATAATAATGGATAAATTTAGAGGATTAATAATTGCCGCAATTTATACTGTTGTTGCTGGATTTTTTGTATTACCTATCAATAGACAGAGTTTCATTAACTC
>DAOVUO010000509.1 GCA_030632545.1 Bacteroidales bacterium | reverse complement strand
CTATTCATATTCAAGCCCTTTAGGCTTATCGCTACCATATTTTTTTATAAATCGCTACCATTTTTTACATAAAAAACCACGTAGTGGTTTAATTTTAATAGCCATGGGCATTAGCCCATGGAAAAAATATTGACATAGAATGTAGAACCACAACGTGGTTCAATTTTTTTTCAAACTTAAAACTTAGCATCCGAAACTTAAAACTCAACTCCAACCATACCGATTAGCTATGAAAACTTTATCAAAGTTTTCATAGCTAAAATAAAATATTAATTGTAAGCTTATATAATACTTACAAACAGTAAGTTTGACAAAGCTTAACAAGCATTTTAATTTACAAGATTCTTAGGCGATTCTTTGAGGTTTCCTTTATAGAATTTAGTAAAATCATGCTTAATTTCGTCTCTAATACGTTTATATTCTGATAGAATAAAAACTTCGGTACCTTTTGCATTTGTAGGATCATCAAAAGCAATATGTATACGGTTTTTAACTTCTCCAGTAAAATTAGGACAAGTTTCTTTTGCATCGTCGCAAACCGTAATCACATAATCAAAATTTTGATCTGTAAACTCATTTACGGATTTTGGAACGTTTTGACTAATATCAATTTCCTTGTTGGCCATCACCTGAACAGCTATAGGATGAATCTGCGAACTAGGTTCTGTACCAGCAGAATATACTTCCATTTGCGAATCGAAAGATTTTAAAAAACCTTCGGCCATTTGACTTCTACAGCTGTTACCTGTGCATAAAATTAGTACTTTCATATATATATATTTAATTATTGTTATTTATTTTGTTCTGCTAATATCATTGGACTTTCTCGAATAAACAATACAGCTATAAATATAACTATACTAAGTATCGCAAAAGCAGCCATATAACTTCCTAAATATTGATTATCATTAATGCTCATTCCTGCAACAAAAATAATTCCTGTTAATTGTCCTACCCAAAGTAAAATTCCTTGTGAGCTCGATTCATGTGCAGGAAAGCTTACTTCTGCTGCATATTGAAATCCAATTGACCCTGCACTCATAATAAGGAAACCTAGTATAAATGAGGAAATTAATGTTATGGTATAAATTGTATTGAGATCCGAAGACAGATATTCAGGAAATGCTAGTCCAAATACTCCCGGTATCATTCCAAACATACAAAGAGTTAAAAAAGGCTTGCGCTTTCTGTATTTATCAGATAAGCTTGGAATAATAATCGCACCAATTATGCCTCCTATAAGCATTAATCCACCAATTAATCCATCAGAATCTTTTACTCCAGCTTGCTCTGCAATAGCATCAGTCATTGAGCTTATTGCATTAAATATTCCTAATCCAATTAGAAAAAGCATTATGCTTATAAGCATATCCCTTCGGGAAAGTAAGTGTTTCAGTCCTTTAAAATAACTAAATCGTTCGGTTTGTTCAATTACTGCATTTTGTGGACGTTCTTTTATAAAAACCAATGCTAACACGGCAGTTATCAGACTAATAATACCGTAAATCCAAAGCATTTGTTTAAACCCATCGCCATAATTTGCTAAGTCTGGATTTGAACCAATAAACATTGGCGTAACAAGCATTGCTATAATGATTCCTAAATATTGGGCTAAAGATGATAATCCTGCGGCTAAAGCAGGAAAACTCATTACAAGAAAAACCAGCATATACACCATTGCCAAAAAATCAATATTTATAAATGAAGTTTGACTATATTGCCCTTGATAAAAAACTTCCGCAGGTCTAACAACAGATGCATGTGTAAGCCATTGAATTTGTGTGCTAATTGTAATAAGCATAAATACGGCTAATATTATATATCTATATGTTGGATAAGGTTTATTTAATATCATATATTTACTTTTCCTACTTGTTTGATACTTTTTTAGCTTTTTTTGAATATTTCTTAAGGTAAAATTGATGCATTAAATGAGCTTCAAATTTATTAATACTTTTAGCACCACCCAAAAATTCGGCCTCAATAAATGCTTTGCACGATTTTTCGAGCACTTGGCTAACTACAAATGCTTCGTCTAAATCCCTACCAACGCACACTGCGCCGTGATTTGCCATAAGAGCAGCATTTCTTCCTTTAAGAGCTTTTACCGTTTTTTTAGTTATTTTTTTTGTAGAAGGTAAAGCATAATCCGCCACTCTAACACTTGGACCAATTATTTGCGCCATATCGTCTAAAATTGGAGGAACTTCTCGTTGTGCCACCGCAACAGTTGATGCATTCATTTGGTGAGTGTGAATTACTGCATTTATTTCTTTTCTTGTTTTGTATATTTCGCAATGTAAGCCATATTCTGATGATGGTTTTATTTTTCCCTCATATTTTGAAGTACGATAATTAACCAATACAATATTATCAAGCGTCAAATCTTCGTAAGGTATTCCACTTGGTGTGATAAGCATAAGATTTTCATCCACTCTAATACTTACATTACCCCATGTCCGAGCTACTAAGCCTTCTTT
>DAOVUO010000170.1 GCA_030632545.1 Bacteroidales bacterium | reverse complement strand
TTGAGATTATATCAATTCTATATAATTCATATATAAAGGAATCTTCTGAAATATTAAGTGTACTTACTTTTAGTTTTATCGCTATTTCATCAAACTATATTTTTGGTACATTACTTACTGCTGGTGGGAAATTAAAGCTATTAATTAAATTAGCTTTTTTAGGAGTAGTAATTAATATGTTTCTCAATTTTGTTTTAATTCCTGACTATAAAGGGCTTGGTTCTGCAATTGCAGCTCTTGCAGCACAAACAATTGTTGCAATTTTTCAAATTTATTTTGCTATTAAACTGTATAATATTCAACTTAATATGTTGAAAGTAAGAAGATTTTTCATTTTCATTTTATTTATTTTATTATTATCATACTTTGTTTATTTGCTAGCTTGGCATTGGATAATAAATTTTAGTATCTTTGTAGTAATATCACTAAGCATATCATTTGTTATAGGAATTTTAAAAATAAAATCGCTTAGAGAGGTATTAAATGAAAATACACGAAAATAAAACCTTAAATACTACACAAATGAAAGAAAGACTTGAACAAATAATAGGAGAGGGGTATGAATATAACGGCAGCTATTATATAAAAAAAGGCTTTGAACTTTTTGGTCAAAGTGCTGGCTCTTCAATGTTGATTACGCTGCTTTATTTTGTGATTTTTAGTGCAGCCTCATTAATCCCATTTGGTAGTGTTCTTATTGCCTGGCCTTTGGGAGCTGGATTTTATATTGCGGCAAAAAAAATTGACGAAAATGGTTCTGTTGAAGTAAACGACTTTTTTGAAGGTTTCAATAATTTCGGTAATTTATTTGTAGGCTATCTTCTTTATGTAATTTTTGTCTTTTTTGGTATTTTGTTATTTATTATTCCTGGAATATATCTTGCAATTGCTTTTAGTATTACTCTTCCTATAATTGCTTTTTCTGATATTAAACCAATGGATGCCATTACGTTTAGTAGGAAAATTATTTCCAAACACTGGCTTATGTTTTTCTTTCTGACTTTATTTATTTCATTGCTTAATATAGTAGGGTTTTTATTCCTAATCGTTGGTCTTTTTGTTACAGTTCCAATCTCATATTACATTTGGTATGCTGCATTTAATGATATTATCGAAGGTCGTGAAGAGGAGAGTATATCTGGACCATCAGATGCAGATTTAGATTTAGACCTTGAGGAGTATTTTAATGATTTAGAGGAAGGATAACCATAAATAATAAGCGTTTTCATTTAAGCTAAAGCTATACTTTAGAGCTTTAGCTTAAATGAAAACGGAAAACTTTACTCATCCATAATATTTTTCAGATTATTAAGTCCTTCCTGTAATTGGTCGCCCAATGTGCTTTTCATACCGATAATCATAAGATTCATAGGAAAAGGCATTTCTCCACTAAAACCCCATTTTACAGTTGTTTCACTAGCCGAAACAGCTATAGTCTCCATATAGGCACTATTAGTAGCTTCAAATGGCTTAATAAAACGTAGTTCGTATTCAATACGTACACCATTTTCAATTCTCATAATTTCCTGCTCACCTTTACCAACATCCTCCTGCTCACTTTCCCAAGCAGAAATAAATCCAACCGTTCCATCTTCGCCACGATATTCTTTTTTTACTTGTGGGTCAAGCTTCATCCATGTACTAAAATCATCCTGATTTTCGAGATATATTAAATACTGAAAAACAATGACTTTGGGCTTATTTATAGTAACTTCTCTTTCAACAGTAAATTCTTTAGGTAAAATTAAGGCAATGGCTAATGCTATTGCTATCATACCTATAAGTGCGATAAGTAATTTTTTAAGGATTTTCATAGATAATAGTTTAATTATTAGCGAAAATTAGTGATTAATTTGACATTTAACAAATACAGCAACTTAAACATTGTGATTTTTTAATGATAAATTTGATATTTCATAAAATATAAGTAATTTTAATTATATAAATAAAACAATACAAAAACTATGCTTAATATTATAATTGGATTTCTTGGGCTAATTGCATTTATTGCTTTGATACTTATAAATAAAACTAACGAAGTAAATAAGGCACGGCCAATTGTCGACAAAAAATATAGAGATACAAGAATTGATAAATTTGGAAATATTGGAACAATTCAATCACTAAAAATTACACCATTAATTGACTCCGAGTCTATTTCTGATAATTTTAAAACTGAAAATGGTGTTTCGATGTATATTCAGGCTGGAGAAAAAACTATTTTGATGGATTTAGGCTTTAACCGAAAAAAGGAGCACCCTTCACCTTTATTACATAATATGAAGGAACTTAATTTAAGTTTTGATTCCTTAGATAGTATTTTCTTTTCACATGCTCATCTCGACCATTTAGGGGGAATGAACGAACAACAAAACTTGGAGTTTAGCATATCGCATGAAAAAGTTGAAACGCCTCAAATTCCTGTATATAGTCCTATTACAATAAAACCATCCGATTTTAATACACAATTAAGCCAAGTACATGTTTCGGAAGCACCGCACATAATTTATCCTGGTATAGCTAGCATTGGTAGTATCCCTCGTCATTTATTTATGATGGGTTATGTGGAAGAGCAAGCACTTGCTTTTAATCTGGAAAATAAAGGAATTGTACTACTTGTAGGCTGTGGTCATCAGACTGTTGAACGAATTATTGAACGAACAAAAAAACTATTTGACGAACCTATTTATGCAATTATTGGCGGTCTACACTTTCCACTCTTGAAAAACAGTCCGTTTTCGGTAATGGGTCTAATACAGTATATTGTAGGCTCCGACCGACCACCTTGGAAAGGCTTATCAATGATAGATTTGGATAATGCCATACAAAGTATAAAAAATGCAAATGTGCAATATGTTGGACTTTCACCACACGATAGCTCGGAATATAGTATTAGCTTATTTAAAGAAGCATTTGGCGATAAATATATTGATGTTAAAGTAGGTAAAACGATTGAGTTATAGGGAGGTATTTGTTTATTGTGTCCTATTTTTCTTACACCTGATAATCCGTAATTTAAAACAATAAGTTTGCGAAATATTATTTTATAATAAAGACTATAGTGATTGAGTACAAAAAACTATGGATGCTTTATCTTGTTGAAACGAAAAAAAGACCGTAATTTGGCTCTATTAATAATCGCATAATATTAAATATAATGAATAATTTACTCGAAAGGTTTTTAAAATATGTAAAAATTGATACTGAATCGGATGCAAATTCGACTTCATGTCCATCAACTCAAAAACAATTTGATTTAGCTAATGTTTTAGTTGATGAATTAAATAAAATGGGATTAAGCGACATTAGCCTTGACGAAAATTGCTATATCATGGCCACTTTGCCTGCAAATACAAAAAAAACAATTTCTACCATAGGTTTTATTGCGCACATGGATACATCGCCCGATATGAGTGGAAAAGATGTGAATCCCCAAATTCATAAAAATTATGATGGTAAAGATATTATCCTAAATAAGGAGCAAAATATTGTTTTAAGTCCATCTGATTTCCCTGAATTGACACAATACAAAGGAAAAACAATTATTACATCAGACGGAACAACTCTTTTGGGTGCTGACGATAAAGCTGGAATTGCCACAATTTTAGAAGCAATTGAATATTTAATCCAACACCCAGAAATTGAGCATGGCGAGATTAGAGTAGGCTTTACACCTGATGAAGAAATTGGACGTGGTGCAGATTTTTTTGATGTAAAGAAATTTAATGCAGATTTTGCTTATACTATTGATGGTGGTGAAATTGGTGAGCTTGAGTTTGAGAACTTTAACGCTGCTTTGGCAAAACTAAGCTTTAAAGGCAGAAATGTTCACCCTGGAACTGCTAAAAACCAAATGAAAAACTCCATGCATCTTGCCATTGAGTTAAATTCATTACTTCCTGTAGCTCAACGCCCTGAACATACCGACAAATACGAAGGATTTTTCCATTTAATAAGTATGAGCGGCGAAGTGGAAGAAAGTAGCTTAATGTATATAATTAGAGACCACGATAGAGAAAAGTTTGAGAGCAAAAAAGTACTTATTAAAGATATAGTTGACTTTTTGAACAAAAAATATGGTGAAAACACTATTATCTTAGAGCTTAACGACCAATACTATAATATGCGTGAAAAAATTGAGCCTGTTATGCATATTGTTGATTTGGCTGAAAAGGCAATTAAAGCTGTTGGTGTAAAACCAAATATTAAAGCAATTAGAGGCGGTACTGATGGGGCTCGTTTAAGTTTTATGGGATTACCAACGCCTAATATTTTTGCTGGTGGACATAATTTTCATGGTCGTTATGAGTATATTCCGTTTGAAAGCATGGAAAAAACTGTTGAGGTAATTGTAAAAATAATTGAATTACACGCTAAGTAAACTTAGAAAATATTACAATTTGGCTTTGAATAAATTTTGGCAAATTAAAAATCTTTCTATATTTGCAGTCCGAAAGCCAAATGGTCGGTTGGCCGAGTGGTTAGGCAGCGGTCTGCAAAACCGTCTACAGCGGTTCGACTCCGCTACCGACCTCTGAGAATAGTCAAAGATAGGAAGTTTACTTTCTATCTTTTTCTACTTTAAAGAAGTAACAAGTAAGAGAGTAAAAGGCGTTATACATATTTTCCTATATTTTAATGAAAAATTTTGACTATTTGTTGACTAAAATTTTAGGATATGAGTTATTTTACCATTTTTTTACGAAAGAATCAGATAAACAGCAACGGTACACAATCAATATACTTACGATTAACCATAAATGCGTTTATGACTCACCATTGGGTTTTATTTGTTTTTTACAATAGCCTTGGATTTGTTTTGGCGAGCATTGCACTTGCTTTATTTTTTCTACAATAAGAAGTTCGTAGTTAGCATTATTGCATGACCAGTTGCTGTAACCGTTCTAGAATTTGTAATTTGCGCATTGTTGTATATGTATATCAATAATTCCCTGAACATCTGAGAACTATTGATATAGCTTCATTAGAAAAAATAAAATTGCATTTGTATTATTGATGATTCGAAGTTACTTATTACAGCATTATCTTTTCCTGTGCAGATAATATTATCATAAATTTAAATTGATTGTTTTTTCTAGCTTATACTCTCCCCCCCTTGAATCATCACGATAAATATCTATTAGGACTTTTTCTTTAAAAACCCTGAATTTCATAAATGTACTTTTTGTTAGAGTAAAATTATTCCAATAAGTATTAAAAAATTGTTCTCTTTTTTTTGCATTTAATGAGTCTGCATTTTTATAAAATTCCTTTAATATTTCAAACCCAAGCGTATCGTTCATTTTCTTATAACTTATACTATTTGTGAGATCCATATAGTATAATAGTTTTTTATGACGATAAGTATCAGACATATATATGTTGGAGATTATATTATCTATAGATTCGTTTTTATCTAAATTTTGTTCCACTGCTAATTTAATGTTATTAAATGCTAACTCAGGGAATAAAAAAGCTATCCCACGAGCATGTCCGCAATCAATCTGCCATAGGCCATTAATATTTGCGTATGAAGCACTGTGTGTGTGTGCCTGAAGATAAGCTAAAACGTTGTATTTCATCATTAATTGATAAAATTTAAACGATTGTTTTGGATATTGATCCAGTGCATCACCAACGTGATTTTGTAGTCCATTATCCATATCAGGCATAGAAATCATTGGTTCATGTCCTGTAACTATGATATGTTTTTTATTGTTTTCTTTTAAATCATTTTCAAGCCATAATAATAATTCGTCTACAACATTTCCATCTGTACCCACATCAGATTTTCCGTCGTAATATTCATTTAGAATAATAAAATGAAAATCACCATAATCAAAAGAATATGTTGTTTCTTCACAACCTACAGGACCTTTTCTTACAACATTAGGCAGGGAATTACCATTTTTATTTAATTCTCTCAAGAAAACCATTGTTTCAGGATCCTCAAGTTCGTGGTTTCCAACAACAGGATACCATGGGTAATTATCACCTAATACTTCTGCAATCAAACTAGCTGAAGCAGATGCTGGCTCTACATCTCCAGGACTTAGCATGAAGGAGCCTTTACCTATTTTTTTAATAGTATTAAGTGCACCTAAAAAATATTTGTCATTTGAATTATACTTTTTTGTTGCCTTATCGCGCCAATCGGATGCTACAATAAATGAAAACTCCTCCGTTTGTGTTTTTGGTTGCGTACTGCAACTTGAAAAAATCAATAAAACAAATAGGAAGGTTATAAATCTTGCTTT
>DAOVUO010000290.1 GCA_030632545.1 Bacteroidales bacterium | reverse complement strand
GACTATTATAACTACACGTTTTTAGTAATTGTAATAATTTAACTTAGCGAAGTCGTAAGCCATTACTAGTCAGTCGGCTTGACTGTTTTATGATGAGAATAAAAGTCAAACTTAAAATTTAGCACTCGAAACTTAAAATTTAGCACTCGAAACTTAAAATTTAACTGCCTTCCCCGAACATCGGAGAAGTATTATATAATGCACTTTGTTTATATTACAAAATTCCATAACGGATTAAATTGCTCAATGGACATTCTGAGTTATAATAACTAAGTCCGAGTTTGATGTAAGATTTAGATAAAACTATTCTTATTTTTATTACTAATATAAATATTAACCTTACATTTGAAGATTTTATAAAAACTATTAGCTATGAAAACTAAAAAGGAAATTATAGATAACTGGCTACCACGTTACACTGGTAGGGAATTAAAAGACTTTACAAAATACATTTTAATTACCAATTTCCATCAATATTTAGATTTTTTTTCCGATTGGTACAATGTGCCAATAATTGGCGAAGACTATCCAATGCCAAATGTTTCGGCCGATGGGGTTACTTTAATAAATTTTGGAATGGGAAGTCCGAATGCTGCTACAATAATGGATTTACTTGAAGCTGTGCATCCTAAAGCAGTTTTATTTTTAGGTAAATGTGGTGGGCTTAAGCAAAAAAACAAATTGGGCGATTTAATTCTTCCACTTGCAGCAATAAGAAGAGAAGGAACTTCAAACGAATATTTTCCACCTGAAATTCCTGCACTTCCTGCATTTAGTCTACAAAGAGCAGTTTCTACTACAATAAGGAATGCAAGTTTAGATTATTGGACAGGAACTGTAGTAACAACAAATAGGAGAGTTTGGGAATATGATAGTGTTTTTAAGGACTATTTAAGAAGTACGCGCGCTATGGCAATTGATATGGAAACTGCCACTATATTTACAGTAGGTTTTCATAATGAAATACCAAGCGGTGCCTTACTATTAGTTTCAGATCAGCCAATGATTTCTGCAGGAGTAAAAACAAGCCAAAGTGATGAGAAAATTTCGCAGCAATTTGTAGAAAATCACTTAAAATTAGGAATTGACTCACTAAAAGAGATTATTGATAACAGGAAATCAGTTAAACATCTAAAATTCGGCTAAAATGAAATTTGAGCAAATTCTCAAAGATCTTCAACAAAAAAAATATAAACCCATTTACCTTTTAATGGGCACCGAACCATATTATATCGACAAAATTGCTGATTTTATTGAGGATAATGTGATTAGTGAGGCCGAAAAATCGTTTAACCTAAGCATAATGTATGGCAAAGATACTGAAGCTCGTAATGTTGATTTAGCAGCTAAACGATATCCTATGATGTCGCCCTATCAGGTAATAATTGTAAAAGAAGCACAAGACATTAAAAAAATTAATGATTTAGTTCATTATGCTGGAAATCCATTAGAAACCACAATATTAGTACTTGCACACAAATACAAAACTATAGCTAAAACTACAAAATTATATAAGGCTATTGATAAAGTAGGTGTAATACTTGAATCAAAAAAACTTTACGATAACAAAGTTCCTGATTGGATTAGTAATTACGTAGCTGAAAAAAAACTTCGTATTTCGCCAATGGCATCTGGACTTTTATCAGAATATCTAGGAAATGATTTATCGAAAGTAGCCAATGAAATTAATAAATTAGCTTTAAGTCTACCGGAAAACACAGAAATAAATCCAAAAATTATTCAGGAAAACATAGGTATTAGTAAAGAATACAATGTATTTGAACTTCAAGATGCACTTACCAATAAAGATATTATGAAAACTAATAGAATTATAATGTATTTTGGTGCTCATGATAAAAAGCATCCTATTTTTACTACAATAAATTTTTTATATACTTTTTTTTCTAAACTTTTGATTTTTCATTTTACAAAAGACAAATCAGATGCTAATTTAGCCAAAGCGATAGGTATAAGTCCATATTTTTTAAAAAATTATCGTAAAGCAGCATCTCAATATCCACCAAAAAAAACAGTACAAATAATTTCGTATTTACGTGATTATGATTTACGAGCAAAAGGAGTAAATAATGTATCTGCACAAGCTGGCGATTTATTAATTGAGCTAGTATTTAAAATTTTACACTAATAAATAATGACCACATATTTAATTATTGGATTCACAAGCTTAATATCTTACCAAGCTTTTAAAAACAAAGAATTATTCAACAAGTTTATGTTTAATGCCTATATGGTTTATCATAAACGTGATTTTAAACGTTTAATTTCACATGGTTTTTTGCATGCAGATTGGACTCACCTTATATTTAATATGCTTACCTTATTCTTTTTTGGCGATCATGTTGAAAATACGCTAATTGCTTACTACGGAAGTATGGGCTCAGTTTTTTACTTAATTTTATACTTAACCGCCATTCCTTTAGCCTCATTAATGTCGCTGTTTAAGCACAAAGACATGCATTCTTACAATTCGGTAGGTGCTTCGGGTGCAGTATCGGCAGTACTTTTTGCGGCAATTATGTTTAATCCAACCATGAAAATAATGCTCATAATATTGCCCATCCCAATGCCAGCCTGGGTGTTCGGATTAGCATATTTAGGCTATTCGCATTATATGAGTAAACAAAATAGTGATAATATTAATCATGATGCTCACTTTATAGGCTCAATTTATGGCTTATTGTTCCCTGCTTTGCTTAATATTAATTTTGCTGTAATGTTTGTTAATCAATTATTTGGATGATTAAAAGAAAGGTTGTTTTTCTTGACCGAGATGGAGTTATTGTCAATAATTCGGAACATTATTATATCTATCGTATAGAAGATATGAAATATAATTCTGGTGTTTTTGAAAAATTAAAAGAATTTGCAACTAAAGGTTTTGAATTTATTTTAATTAGTAATCAAAGCGGAATTGCAAAGGGAGAGTATAAAATTTCAGATACTGAAAAAATTCATCAACAAATAAAAAAAGATTTTAAAATTCGTGGATTAAACTTAATTGACGACTATTTTTGCCCCCATCACCCTACAAAAAGTAAGTGCTTATGCCGAAAACCAAATTCGCTGATGATTGAAAAAGCAATTGCAAAATGGAATGTCGATTCTGAAAGTAGTTTTATGATTGGCGACTCAGACAGCGATGTGAAAGCAGCAGAAAAAGCAGGATTAAAAGCTTTCAAAATTGAGCCGAATAAGGGAATATATATTTAATGGTGATGATTAATTATTAATGGTAAATGAAAATATTACGATATATAAGCCATAATGGTGTAATACAAACCGAAGAGCAAAACAGTATTCATCATACAAATAGAGCTTTTGCCTACGGCGATTCTTTTTTTGAAACCATGCATGCTAACGGAATGACGATACAGTTTTACTCAATACATTGGCAACGTATTAAAAAAGCATGCGAAATTTTAGACTATAAATTACCTACTCAATTTGATGATTTTGGCGAAGGTTTATTTAAGCAAATTATAAAATTATTGCATCGAAATAGGTTTTTCCAAGGAGTACGTGTCCGTGTAAGTTTTTATAGGAATACTGGCGGTTACTTTTATCCAACAGAGCAACGTCTTTCGTACATTATTCAGTTAGAGAAATTAAGCGACAGCCAATATGTTTTAAACAAAATTGGTTACGACTGTGATATTTGCGAAGGAATACCTCATCCCAAACTACCATGGTCGGGAATAAAAACTGGAAATAGCCTTGTGTTTATTCAAGCTGCAAAATATGCAAGAAAACATGATCTTGATGATTGTTTTTTTGTTGATAAAAATAATCATTTAATTGAAGGAATTGCTTCAAATATTTTTATTATCAAGAACAACAAGATTTTTACACCACCACTTAGCGAAGGTTGTGTTGATGGCGTTATGCGACAAGTAATTTTAAGAAGTGCTCAAAATATTGGACTTAGCATTAAAGAAAAACGCCTAAAAATTGATAGCTTATTAGAAGCCGAAGAGATATGGACAAGTAATGCTATTCAAGGCATTAGGTGGGTGAAAAGTTTTAGAAACTCACGCTATTTTCATAATAAAGCGAGCTTAATGGTGGATGAAATAAACAAACAAAATCTTAGTTAATTATTAATATTGTTTTAGCTTGCAATAGTTCGGTATATTTTTTTAGTTTTTCCACAATTTTGTATGGAGTAAATAAAAACTAGAATTTTGATAAAGTTTACAAATTATCCTTATAACGATTACCACCTTAATAGCTGTTTATTACCTAGTTAAGTTGTGGGTTTTCTGGAAAAGTAGACCAAAGTTCGTATTTTTTCCCCATAAGTTTAAGAGAATCTTGCCATAAATTACGATTCTCATTTGTATCCATTATATCTTTAACATTAGCATTTGTTACCATCCATAAATCATTGCTAATTTCGTTAGCTAATTGTCCTTCGCTCCAACCAGAATATCCAAGAAAAAAACGCAAATTACTTTCATTTGCAACTCCAAGTTCAACTCTATTTTTAATTTCATCAAAATCACCGCCCCAATACAGATTTTCTGAAACGAGAATACTCCCTTC
>DAOVUO010000279.1 GCA_030632545.1 Bacteroidales bacterium | reverse complement strand
TCTAAAATTAATCTATCTCTATATGATTTGAAATTTTCTTTGTTTGGAAATTCATCAAGATGTTTATTCAACAAATCTTTTCTTACAAAAGCAGGAAGATTTTTTTCTTGTTTTGGTGATTTAAGTTTAATTGCTGGATTCTGCTCAATGTATCCTTCTTTATGTAGAAATTTAAAGAAAGCTTTTAGAGCAGATATTTTTCGTGCAATTGTTTTGTTTGATAAGGTTTCTGCTAATGATCTTATCCAAGAGCGAAGGAATTGAAAAGTGATTTTGTTAATATCATCAGAAGCTTCATTTTTTTCAATAAAATCAAATAATTGAAGCAAATCTGCTTTATACGATTTTAAAGTATTAAATGAATACCTTTTTTCTAAAGCTAAGAAAGTAAGAAATTTGTCTATCAGCATTTATTGTCTTTAAGTAGACTTGTCAAAAAGTAAATATACGCTTTTTTTTTGAATTATACTACGAAAGGACATAAAAAAAAGAAAGTTTTCATTACGAAAACTTTCTTTTTTTAGGCGTTATCTTTTTCTTCTCTCATCTGCTGTACATAAACAGCTTTGATTTTCTGTTCTCTTTTTCTTTCCGCATCGCTTACAAAAGCTTTGCGTACTCTAAGTTCTTTTATAACACCTGTTTTTTCAAATTTTCTTTTGAATCTTTTAAGTGCTCTGTCAAGATTCTCGTTTTCTTTTACAGGGACAATAATCATGATCTTTTAAGTTTTTATTCGAACCGCAAAAATAGTAACATTAAATGGGATATCAAACTAAATTTTAAATTTAAGCGTATTTTATATGAAATTTAATTTTGGCATAGTTTGTAAAAATATGCTAGTTGTTGAGCAATACTTTTATTCCAGTATGTGGTACTATGATTCCCTTGTGAGAATAAAAAACTTATGGGGATAGATAACTCAATTGCTTTGTCTACAAAATTTTTATTCATTGTAAAAAATGGATCACTAAGTCCACAGTCGATAAAAATATGCTTTTCAGTTCCTTGTAATTTAGCAATATTTATCATTACAGAATTTTTTTGCCAATTAACTTGGTTAGATTCATGGTTTCCAAGTAGGCGTTTTAATCCAAAGTTTATTTTTCGGGCTTCTAAATCCATAACTCCTGATGTTGATCCTGCTGCTTTAAAAATTTCGGGCCTTTTTATAAATAGGTGTAAGGCACCATGTCCGCCCATACTTAAACCAGTAATAAAAACACTTGAGTCGTTTATTGAATAATTAGCATTAATGAAAGGTATTAGATTTGTGAAGAAAAAACTTTCGTATTGCCATGTTTTAAATAAAGGACTATTTAAGTACCACGAATCTTTAAAACCATCGGGACAAACAATAATGAAATTGTATAAATTAGCATAAGATTGTAAATCGGTAATTTCATTCCATTGTTTATAGTTTGAATCCCAGCCATGCAGTAAAAAAACGGTAGCATATTTTTTAGTTTGGTCGTAATTATCGGGTTTAAATACAAAAACTGTATCGTTGTTTGGGATAAATTTACTTTTTAAAATGTGCAAATCTTGCGAATAGCTGATGATTGGAAGTAAAAGAAAGAGAAAAAGCGAGATTTTTTTCATGATAGAATAATTTTTTAATTGACTGAGATAATATTTATAATACTAAGGAGTGTAAATATTATCTCAGTCATTGCTTATTACCTTATATCCGCAAGTCCTGACAGTATTGTGCTTACAAACAGCTAATTAGTTCTTATTTCGACTCACTTAATTAAGTGAATCCTGTCAGATACTGATATGCTGAATGAGATGCTCTTGTAACTATGTTTGCGGATTTATGGTATTATAATAATATGTGTTTGTTACAATTGTTTGTTTATCCAATTTAAAATATCGTTATAAACTTCTTCTTTATTAATTTCGTTGAGTATTTCGTGTCGTGCATCGGTGTATAGTTTCATAGAGAGATTTTTTATTCCCGCCTTTTTGTATTTTTCGTGTACTTCTTTTACGCCCTTACCACCCTCTGAAACAGGGTCTTTGTCGCCAGCAATAAGATATAATGGGAGTTCTTTTGGTGTTTTTTCAAATGCACCTGCACTATTAATATAATTAATGCCATAAGTAAGGTCGAGTATAAATCCTGTGCTCATTAGCTTCCCACATTTAGGGTCGGCAGCATATTTGTCCGTAACATCATTGTCGCGCGAAAGCCAGTCAAATTCAGTTCTATTGGGTTTAAATGCTTTGTTGAATTTGCCAAATCCTGTTTGATTTAGGAAATTATTTTTTGCCTGCTTTCCCTGAAAAGTAACAAGTAGATTAGCTATAAGTTTTCCAACAACAGCAATCGCACCAGGGTCGCCAGTTGTACCCGATAATATTGCTGCTTTGTACTTTGTTTCATTTTTTGTAATTAAATCTCTAATTATGAATGAACCCATACTATGCCCCAGAAGTATTATTGGTAAATTAGGGTTTTCTTTTTTTATTCTTTCACTTAGTGCATTTGTGTCATTAATTACTTTATTCCAACCATCTGAAACATCAAAAAAACCAAGTTCGTTTTCAGTTTTAGCAGATTCACCATGTCCTCTATGGTCATCAGCATAAACAATAAAGTTATTTTTAACTAAAAAACTGGCAAAATGAACATATCTTTTTGAATGTTCACCCATTCCGTGTTCTATTTGAATAACTGCTTTGGCTTGTTTTTCATTATCCTCCCATTTTCTTACAAATAATTCAAAATTGTCATCACAGCTTAAATTAAAGTTTGATTCTTGTATCATAATGATTTTTGTTGAAAAATAGTAGATATCTATAGGATATGCAAATAATATTGTATAAAAAAACGAGAGAAACATTATTCTCTCGTCTAACCAATTTTTTTATTTGTTTTCTTATAAGAACAATAGAGCTTATTTATTTAGATACAAAAAATGTAGGAGTAAAGTTTATCATCATCCATGCCCATTGTAGATTTTTTGAATTTCCAGCACCTACACCTTTAAGTTCTTCAAAACTTTCGGTTGTGAGGTAGGTTGAATATCCTCCAACAAGAACAACGCCTTTTGCAAGTTTATGTTTAAAGCTTATGTCTATTTCGTTGCCTAATGCTTTATCAATTGTATTGCCAGCTATTTGCCAATCGTTTATAAGATTTAAATTATGGAAAGCTAGTGCAAAACTTGTTGTTTTAGACAAGCTATAGCTAAGTTTAACATTTATATCATTAATTCCAGCTTCTGGAAGTGTAAGGAAAAAATCCATTGAGCCAAGAAATTTATGACCACCATATTCGCAAGTTTGGAATTTTTTAACTTCTGGATCAGTATCATCAAATGCTTTACCCGAATAGGCATCATAACCAGCACCCAAATTGAATGAATTAAGCTTGTATGATAAATTTGCCGTATACATATAAGCTGATAAGTCAGCACCAGAAGCTACTTTCCCCATTTGATAATAAAATGAGCCATCGAATTTAATTCCATTGCTTTTAAAAACTGGATTTAATCCAACACTATTTGACACATATACTGTTTCTGGGGTAGCTAGTTTTTGGTATCCACGGGCTACATCCATAAAGTTTATTGTAAGAGCATCGCCTAATTTTTTTGATGCGAATAAATAAAGCATATTTTTGTAGTTAGATACAATGTAATCGTCTGCTTCAATAAAATTATATTTCCAGTCGTTTGTTGCGTTAGATGTAAAACCAAAATCAATAAGTAATCCACTTTTTTTGTATTGTAGAATAGCCACATCGTGAGAAGCACCATAATTACTCCAATCTTTACACCAAAGTAATCTTGAATCGCCATAACGAAGTTGTGATCGGCCAAGTTTAATACCAAAATTGTCGTTAAATTTATACTTTGCCCATGCTTCTTTAACCATAATAGGTGTAGTAGCTTGTGTTTTTCCAAAATCAACCACTGGCGTTTGTCCCCAAGATCTTACATCCTGAACTGAAATTTTTGTTTCAATTTTGTCATTTTTATAATCAAACATCAGGCGCATTCTTTGAGAGATAATTGGAAGCCCGCTTTGATCTTCAGTAAGAACAACTTTGTATCCATCTCTGTATTCTCCTCTTGCTCTGTATTGAGCAGAAATTTTAAATTCTGTGTTTTCCTCTTCTTTTTCCTCTTGTGCGAAAGAAATTTCGCTTAGCATAAGTAATGCAACTAATAATAGTGTGATTTTGTTCATGTCTATATAGTTAAATTTTGAAATTGTTTTATAAGAACAAATTTAAATATTGTATTGTTTGCATAACATGACATTTGTCAATATATACTTGAAATGGTTTTTTTTTACCCGATTGTATATTTAAATCGATTGCAATATGTTTTTTTTAAAAATCATTTGAAAAAACACTTAAAAAACCTTGTATTGCATTATCACTTGATTAAATTTGCGTAAAATTTGAGTTGATGTATATACCTGAAAAATTTATAATTGCTGTTGATGGATATTCTTCATGCGGCAAAAGTACACTTGCAAAGGAATTGGCAAAAGAGCTAGGCTTTATTTATATAGATACTGGTGCAATGTATCGTGCAGTTACTTTATTTGCTTTAGAGAATAAGGTTTTTGGTGCTGATGACCAGATTAACGAGAATTTGTTAAGAAGCATGATTGATGATATAAAAATAGAGTTTAAAATTAATGCAGAACAGCGTGATACTATCTTAAATGGTGAAATA
>DAOVUO010000343.1 GCA_030632545.1 Bacteroidales bacterium | reverse complement strand
GCTCTTATTACAAAAATGGAGCGTGATAATGAGTTAGCTCTTAAAGTAATTAAAAATGAAGATGTTAAGCTTGATGATGATGAGATTAATACCGAATTAGCTGACTATGATCCAACTTTAGATTTATCAAATTATCAAATTCCACCAATAGATATGCTCGAAGTGTATCAAAATGTGGAAACCGAAGTTACAAAAGAAGAATTACTCTCTAATAAAAATAAAATTGTAGAAACACTTCGTAATTTTAAAATTGATGTTACTAAAATAAAGGCTCAAATTGGTCCTACAATTACACTCTACGAAATTATTCCTGCACCAGGTGTGCGTATTTCAAAAATCAAAAATTTAGAGGACGATATTGCCCTTAGTTTGTCGGCACTGGGTATTCGTATTATTGCACCAATGCCAGGACGGGGAACTATCGGAATTGAAGTGCCGAATCGAAAGCCTGAGATTGTTTCCATGCGTTCTGTAATTGCTTCTACTCGTTTTCAAAATTCAGATTACGAATTGCCAATCGCACTTGGTAAAACTATTTCTAACGAAACTTATGTTACTGATTTAACTAAAATGCCTCACCTTTTAGTTGCAGGTGCTACGGGGCAAGGTAAATCTGTTGGACTTAATGCTATTATTGCCTCTTTATTATACAAAAAACATCCATCTCAACTTAAATTTGTATTTGTTGATCCAAAAAAAGTAGAACTTACTCTATACGAAAAAATTGAACGGCATTTTTTAGCTAAATTACCCGATGCTGAAGAGGCTATTATTACAAATAATCAACAAGTGCTGAATACTTTAGCTTCTTTGAATATTGAGATGGATGCACGCTACGATTTATTGAAAGCAGCCTTTGTTCGTAATATTAAGGAGTATAATACAAAGTTTATAGCTCGTAAACTTAATCCTCAAAATGGACATAAGTATTTGCCTTATATTGTGCTTGTTGTAGATGAATTTGCTGATTTAATTATGACCGCTGGAAAAGAGATGGAATTGCCCATTGCAAGACTAGCACAATTAGCACGTGCAGTTGGTATTCATTTAATAGTTGCTACACAGCGACCATCTACAAATATTATAACGGGTGTTATAAAGGCAAATTTCCCTACACGTTTAGCATTTAAAGTTGCTTCTATGGTCGATTCACGTACTATTCTTGATAGTCCTGGTGCTAACCAGCTTATAGGTAGAGGGGATATGTTGATTACTGAAGGTTCTGATTTGATACGACTTCAGTGTGCTTTTGTTGATACGCCTGAAATTGAAAGAATTACTGAATATATAGGAAGTCAGCAAGCTTATCCAACGCCATATTTGCTTCCAGAATATCAAGATGATGACGAATCGGGTGTTAGTGCCGTAGATATTGGAAATAGGGATGATTTATTTGGTGATGCAGCGAGAATTGTTGTGCTTCATCAGCAAGGTTCTACTTCTTTGATACAGAGAAAACTCGCTATAGGTTACAATAGAGCAGGCAGAATAATTGATCAGTTAGAAGCAGCTGGGATTGTTGGGGGATTTGAAGGAAGTAAAGCTCGTCAGGTACTTATTGTAGATGAACAAAGTTTGGAGCAATTTCTTGGATAAATAGTATATTTTAAGATAAATTAAGCATTAGCCGAAACTATTTCGGTTTTTTTGCGTTTTTTAAATAGAGTATGGCTTTTGATTTGCAATAGATTGCTTGTATATTTTAAAGAATGAGTTAAAATAATTATGAAAACTTTGCGATTCTGAGTCTAAATAGTAATAAAACAAAAGAAATAAATTAATATAGTATGAATAAAATAGTAATTTTTGTAGCTGCCCTTATTTTTAGTGTAAATAGTTATGCACAACCAAATGTTTACGATCCAGAGGCGAAAAAAATATTAGATCAAGTATCTGTGAACGCAAAAAATGCACAACCTTTTTCTATTGATTTTTCAAATCGTTTGCTTGATAAACAGTCGGATTTGGACGAAACAACAGAAGGAAAAGTTGTTGTTTCGGGAGCTAAATATCAATTAAAATTGGGTGAGAACGTTTTATATTGCGATGGAAATACGGTTTCTACTTATTATCCTGAAATGGAAGAGGTAGAGATTAGAGATATGGCTGATATGGATGATGCCATGAATCCAGTATTAATTTTTGATATGTATAAAAAGGGTTTTAAATACCGTTTAAAAGGTGATAAGACAATTGCTGGCAAAAAATATTATGTTATCGAATTGTATCCTGAGAATACAAAATCTAAGGCTTATGCAAGTGCTCAATTATTAGTGAATAAGACTACTAAACAATTATATTCTTTCTCTACATATTTTAAGGATGGAAAGCAGTTTACGCTTACTTTAACCAATTTTAAGAGCAAAATTAGTGTAAAGGAAAGTGATTTTAGTTTTGATGCTACAAAATTCCCCGATGTTGAGATTACGGACTTAAGAGAGTAGTAAATGTCTGTAAATTAGAAAAAAGCTGTCAATTTTTGGCAGCTTTTTTTTATGATTGTGTTTTATACAAATCTAAATGCTATTTAGTACAAAATCAAGTAGTTTTACCATCAAAATTAGTGTTACAAGTGCTATTGGGTATACCGTAGCGTATGCTAGAGTAGGAGCATCGGATTCTGTTTGCGAACTTGCTGCCGATAAACCAGGTGTGCTTGTCATTCCTCCTGTTAAAATGCCAAGTAAACTGAGAAGGTTTATTTTCATTATATATTTTCCAACTAATGCTCCTGTAAATAAGGGTATTAGTGTTACTGCAATTCCTGTAAATAGAAAATCAATTCCTTGGTTACTTACCGATTCTACAAGATTTTGTCCTGCGTGAGTGCCAATTGTGGCTAAAAAAAACAGTAAACCAATTTTACGTAAAGTTTGATTTGTGGAACTAGAAACACTCCATAAAATTGGGCCAGTTTTTCCTAGTCTACTTAAAATAATTGTAGACACTAAAACGCCGCCCGTTAATCCTAATTTGAATTGTATTCCACCAGGAAAAGGGATAGGAATAATGCCCACAAGTACACCAAGTACAATTCCAATAGAGATAGGTAAAAAATCTGTTTCGTTTAATTTTTTTTGTTCATTACCAAAAAGAGTAGTTACAGCTTTTAAATTGCCTCGTGTAGCAATAAGTAATTTGTCGCCAAATTTAATGGTACTGGAACCCCAAGGTGTTAAATCTATGCCTGCTCTTCGTATTCTAGTAATGGTGGCATCAAATGATTCAAAAACATTTAGTTGGGATAAAGTTTTGTTTACAACTTCTTTATTGGTGACAATAACCCATTTTACCTCAGATTTTTTATCTAATATAATTTGCTCTTCTGTTTCGGGGCCAATTAAAATACTCAGTTTTTCCAATGATTCTGTTGTTCCAACTGCACGAATTATATCATTTTCATACAAAATTATATCTTTTGAACATACTAATGAAATTCCATCGTGTTTTATTCTTGATATATTTACTCCTGTTATTTGTCTTATTTTGAGCTGGTTAATTGTTTTGTTATATACATTGCTGTTTTTTACAATAAAATGTTTGTGATTTAGCTCTGGATGTAACATTTTTTGTTGTTCATTATAATCTTGTTCTGCCTTTTTTACATTGATTTTCAGAATGTGAGGCAGAAAATTCATCATTAAAATAACGCCTATTACACCAAATGGATAGCTTACGCCATAAGCAATTGAAACAAGTTCGCTACCTGTTGCTTCTATTCCTGCTGCTAATCCTGGCGCACTTGTTAATGCACCTGCAAAAATACCAGCGGCACTTGTACTGTCAATAGAAAAAATGAGGCTACTAACTAATGTTGTTAAAGCACCTGTTACAACTATTATAATTGCTAAAAGTGACATTTTTAATCCTTCTTGCTTAAAAGCATCAAAAAAGCCTGGGCCAGCTTGTATTCCAATGGAATATATAAACAAAATTAGCCCAATTGTTTGTATCTC
>DAOVUO010000424.1 GCA_030632545.1 Bacteroidales bacterium | reverse complement strand
TCAATAATCGTTCGCAAACCGTCAGAATTCCAACTTTCTAGTGTTCCTACTTCATCAAACTCAACTAATTCTGTATCAGAAAGTGCTTCACGCACAACTAATGCACCATTTTGCACATATCTTGCAGGACGAATGTACTCCTCAATTACATCTATAGGCGAAAATACAGCTTTATACTCATAAGGCCATGTTCTGGTAAACGGAAGCCCACCAACTAAGCATTCGTAAGATTCGATTTCCATCAATGCATTATGATGCCCCAAAATAACATTCCCCATACCAGGTGCAACACCTGCGTCAATCACTGCTGTAACACCATTTTGTTTTGCAAGTTCATCTAAACCAAAAGGATTTTCAGGAAAAAATGCAATATCAACAACATTCTTCTTATTTTCCAAAATACGCTTTAATGTTTCGTAGCCCATAAAGCCAGGCACCGCACTCACCACTATATCAGCATCCTTTATTAAATCATCTATATTCTTAAAATCGGATAAATCTGCTAGCTTGGTATTCAGATTTTGAAATCCTTTAAGTTTGGCTAAATTTTTTGGATTAAAATCAACTGACAATACCTCAAAATCATACGACAAATCTATTGCCATTGCACCACCAACTCTCCCTGCACCGAGAACTGTAATTTTTTTCATATTACTCATTTTTTAAAAATTCGTATTTTTTTTATACCTTGCTTAACAAACTTTAAAAATCAAAATTGTGTTCTTAAAATTCATTGTAAACATGGTATAAATTTAACCAAAACTTATGTGGAATAAAAACACCAAAACTATTTTGTATAAAATCATATATAAAATAGGCATAATGATTGGGTTTGGTATACTCTCAATAATTTTTGGTACTATTCAATTTAAAATACCTGGCCTAACTGATAGTTTAAGCGATTTAAGAGAAGTGGCAATAATTATTAGTATTGTATTTATTCCTAATTGGATATTGATTATTGGCATTAGTTTTATTACGTCATTATCTGTTTTTATTGAAGGCTATTCCACTTCAGTTTTTATTTCAACTTTTATAATGCATGCTATTGCTGGAACTTTTGCGTGGTATGCTCACATAGCTACCAAAAATAAAATAGATACAATAATTAAATCAATAACAATATGGCTTCTGATTGTTTTATTTTATTATATAGTGTTTTTAATGCCCAGTTTATACATTTCTTACTATATATTTAATCTAACCGAGGAACTATCATTTAGCACTTTTTTCAATATTTTAGCAAGTACTAAATATGAAATTCTCACCACAACACTTGTAGTTTCTCTTTTTATGACTTTAAAAATGGCTAAAGAAACACTAAATGAAAAACTTGATTGGCTAGATTTCGTTATAGAAGGTGCTAATTTGGGATTTTGGAAGTGGAATATAAATAAACAAGAATTAATTTACAATAAAAAATGGCTCAAGCAGATGCATTTTGATGTAAAAGAAAAAATGAGTCAAAAAATATTGTTTAATAAATTTCATAAAGATGATATTGAACAAATTAATCAAAAAATAGTAGAGGGATTTAAAAACAAGAACAATAATTTTATAACTCTCGAGCATAGATTTTATGATGGACAAAACAATTTACACTGGTTTTTAACGAACGCAAAAATTACACGTAGAAACAATCTAGGAAAGGCTGAGCGTTCTATTGGGTTTCATATTGATATTACCGATTATAAAAAATCACTGGAGGAGAAGCTTTTAACTGAAAAAAAATACAGAGAAATTTTTAATGCGACAAAAGACATAATAATTGTTCAGGATTTTAGTAACTATAAAATAATAAACATAAATAATGCGCTTAAATCAATATTAGGATTCGACAAGGAAGAAATTATCAATTATAATATTTCAGTTTTATCTGCCAAGAATAGCCTGTTTAATTCTGACTCGCTAATTGACAAACTTAACTACGAAAAAAACAATTTACAGAAAAGCTTTGAGTGGCAATTACAAAAAAAGGACAAGTCGGTAATTTGGGTTGATATATCTCTTATGGTATCAAAAATAAGTGGTGAAAATATACTTCTAACCGTAATACGAGACAAACATCAAGACAAGTTAAATAGATTAGAATTAGAAACTTACAGAACACATCTCGAAAATGCTGTAGAAATGAAAACGGGGGAAGTACATTCCTTAAACGTTAAATTACAAGCAAGCAACGATAAATTGCATACCAATAACGAGGTATTAATACAACAAAAAGAGAAACTAGAAAAAACACTTGAAGAATTAAAAAACACTCAACTACAACTAATTCAGTCAGAAAAAATGGCTTCAATAGGAACTCTTGTATCGGGTGTAGCTCATGAAATTAATAATCCGCTTAATTTTATTTCTAGTGGTTTAGAAATATTAAAACAAATTGAAAAGGAAATTTCGGATCACTTAAGTACTGAATCATTAGAAACATTCCTTTTTTCAACAAAAACAGTAAAAGAAGGATTAGATAGAACGAGTAAAATTGTAAAATCGTTAATGTCGTTTTCAAATATAGTAATTTCAAAAAAAGAAATACTTAATCTTACTAATTTCATTGAAAAAAACATTCTATTCTTCAACTCTCAAATTGAGAAGGATATTATTTTACAAGTAGATTTTAAAGTAAAAGAAGAAATATCCATTTACCCAGACAAATTACACCAAGCAATTTTAAATATTATCGACAATTCTATTTTTGAGTTAAAAGATATTACAATCAAAGAAAAAATTCTAAAAATTAAAACTTTTTACAAAAAACAAAAAGACACAAATTATGCTGTAATTAGTATATTTAACTCTGGGAAAAAAATTTCGCCTGATGTACTCAACAAAATCTTTGATCCATTTTTTACAACAAAAAATCCAAACGAAGGCGTGGGACTTGGCCTTTCAATTTGCTATGCTATTATTAAAGAACACAATGGTTTTATTGAAGTGGAGAACCTAGAAAAAGGTGTTGAAACTAGACTATACTTGCCAATAACTGTTGTTTAGCATAAAAAAAAGTCATTAAATGCCCGCAAAGTACAATCCCTAAGAAAGCATTTATTTTAACTCTCTATGAAAAATTGGAATCTAGTCATGCCGAAAGACTTTTAGTAATTATCTCGTTTTTTTTAGGACAATTACTAAAAGTAATAGTTCGTTTATTTTTCATAAATTACTGAAATTCAAAGATTTACTAAATTTTATTTTACCGACTATATTCCTTATAATT
>DAOVUO010000095.1 GCA_030632545.1 Bacteroidales bacterium | reverse complement strand
ACAGTATCAAAGAATTCATCAAGTTGATTAATTACAGAATTTGTAATTTTAAATAGAAATGCCATAGTATTCTTTTATTTCTCTGGGACAAACGTATAAAACATGAAGCTTGTATAAAAAGAAACACTATTTGTAAAATATGTACATACACAAAAAAAATATGTACACATTCAGTACAACAAGACCATTAAGTGCTTATTTACAATTAAATAAATATGTACAAACTAAATATTAGTTAGAAATGTGATTATATTCTCATCTCTTGACAATTTCAATTTTTTTCGAAGTCTAGTACGTGAAATATTTATGGTATTCTGACTTTGATAAGTGATTTCAGAAATATCCTTAGTAGTCATATTTAAACGCAAAAATGCGCATAATTTTCTCTCGTTAGGTGTTAAATCAGGAAATAAATTCAATAAATTATCATAAAAAGAAGTATGTACCTCCTTAAATAATAATTCAAATTCATTTAACCCATTGTCCTTCTGCTTACGTTTTAAACTATTTTGTACTGAAAGTACTTTTTTACTCAATGCCGAATCGTTTGATTCAGATGCAATTTTTCTTAGTTCTGCAACAATATCTGCAATTAAAGCATTATTCTGAGCAATAAATAAAGCCTTTGTGGTTAACTCTTTGTTTTTATATTCGAGTTTATCTTGAAGGTGCTCTGCCTTTTTATTCATTAATTGCTTTTCTTGGACATGTATCTTATTTTGCTGATCACGAAGTTTTCTCCTTGTATCCATTTCCTGACTTTTAAACTTAAGCTCAAGCTCAAGCTCTCTAGTTCTTTCCAGAATTTTTTTTCGAGCATTATTATGATTTAACTCCTGTTCTTTCCTACTAATTCTCGACTTTTTCTTTATTTTTAAATACCTAAAAAAAATGATTGAAACAGGAAGTAAGAAAACAAAAAACATAATAATAAAAGTAAGAAACAGTTTTGCTTTATATTCACTTACAGCCTGTTTTTTAATTCTCACAATATCAAACTCCAAAATTTGATTAGCAGTCAAAGAATCAATTTCATTATAGCTTTCAATTGTATCATAAAGCATATCTTTTTGTTCAAACTTTTGAGCAAAACCAATATTAGAACAGGCTAATAAAAAAATGCAAGTAATAACTATATGTTTAGCAAGTAAATTCATCTTTAAATTTCAAAAAAATAATTAATCATGTTGAGACAATAAGAATTTTGCTAATATTATCAGCATAAACACCCATACGCTTAAATAAATCTATCAGTTCCATATATATCTGTCCAATTCTAATTGTTTCAATATCTTCTTCTGCAATTCGAATAAAATTATCGTTAAGGACACCTTTCATTCCGCCTAACTCATTAAGCATTAGCCCAGTACATTTTTCTCTGTCTTTATTAGATATTGCTCTTTCAATTAAATGAATTCTTTTTGATATTAATTGATGTAACTCAAGCATTTTATCACGTTCGTCAATTGAAAACTCAGGCTTAAGAAACTCCTTTTTTGCTATAAGTGGAACAATATTCAAATGAATTATATCGCCTATACTTTCTAAATCATTTACAATAGATGTCAATCCAATTACTTCTTTCATAAGCTTTTCGTCAATACCATTTTGGCCAATTTGCATTAAATATTGAACAACTTCTTTTTCCAAATAATCTAGCTTATCTTCACGCATATCTAAACCTTGAATAATTGACAATTGCGGATAAATTTCGTCTTTAGGTACTTCGCTTTGCGTAAATGGAATTATTGAAGCATCCATCATTCTTCCTAAAATTTTGGCCATTCTAACAATTTCAACTCTAGCTGTATCAAGTGCTGCTATTGGCATAACCACTAGGTCACTGTCAATATGCCAAGTAGAAGGGAGTGTGCTTTTCTCATCTGCTTTTTTAGGGATAAATTTTGTAACCAGTAAACCTACACTTTTGATAAATGGAAAAAATAGTACTAAAACCAAAATACTAATTATAGTATAAGCATTTGCAATATTCCTTGTCAATGAAAAATTGAAATAACTACCAATAAATTCAATTAACAGAATGAGATAAGGTAATAAAATTATAATAAAAAATCCACTTAAAACATATATTATTACTTGAGACAATACAATTCTTTTAGCTTTTCGTGAAAAACCAATACTTGCAAGAAATGCAATTATTGAATTCCCAATATTTGCACCAATTATCATATATATGCTTGTTTCGAGACTAAGCAAAGCTTGCATAGAAAAAACTAAGACCAAACTTACTAAAGCTAAACTACTTTGAATTAATGTAGTAAATACTAATGCTATAAATATAGCTATAAGTGGGTGTTTAATACTGGCAAAAAACAAATTTATATTTTCTAATTCACACAAATTATTTAAAGCCTTATCCATTAGCATTATTCCCAAAAAAACTAATCCTATATTTAATATAGCCATTCCAAACTGGACAAACACATCTCTACTAAAAAATAAACGAAAAGAAAATCCGGTAATTATTAAAAAAAAGGCGGTAATTGTAAATTTGAAAGAAACTAATTGAATAATTAAAATTGAACCTATTCCTAAGCCTAGAATAAAACCAATTGCTTGAATTAATTTCATTAAACCTGCTTGCACAAAACTAACCAGCACAATATTAATTGTATTACTTGAAAACACCACAAATGACATTAAAAATCCTGCTAAAACACTCTTTATTTTATTCTGAGAATCAGAAGCTAAAAGTTTTCTAATAGTATTTCCAAAAATTCGATTTAATGCAGTACTCGTTTTTTCCAAACCATAAAAAAAAAGCACTAAGCCAACTAAAAACTTAAGTATTACGTATATTATACTTGTAGAATCGTAAAAAAGATTACTCATTAAATATATTTGATATACAGTAAAACAAAGAATATCAAACAAATGAAATTCTCATTTTACAAGTAATATGCAATAAAAATAAAGTAAAATTAATCATTATACAATTCTTATAAATTATAATTAGATAAAAAAAGCAAATCTTAATTTAGCTTAAATATAAAAACATAATATCAATTTTCCTTGCTAAGCAATGAGTTTAGAACTAAGTTTGACAAATGAAATTCAGTTCTCAGGTAGCCTTCATGTTTTTTTTTGTTCTATACTCATTAACAGCTTATACCCAATCCATAATAAATAGTAATGATTATTTAGACCCTGTTCTATATAATGGTAGAATATATTCTTTTTTTCCGCCTCAAAATATATCTGGCCACCAATATTTAATTAATGAGGAAACATTAGCCGATAAAAATATTTTTTATACAGGACAAATTATTCTCGATGGAAACTCTTTCAATAATATATTCATAAAGTATGATATATATAATCAAAAACTATTATTGAAAATTTCGTTTCGGTCGGGAGGCGAAAAAATAATTGAAATTTCAGAAGATAAATTACAAAGTTTCGCTTTTGATGACAAAAATTTTGTTTTAGAAAAATTAGATAAAAATAATTACAAGATATTTCAAACAATTGGAAATGAACGCATAAAGCTTTATTATTATTGGTTCAAACGTTTAGATATAAAAAGTGGTTCAAATGCTGGCAGTCAAATATTCACCAAAGCACTTAAAATAAAACACTTAAAAAAGGATAGCCAAATTATAAGATTTAATACTAACCGAATGTTTATCATGCTTTTTGAAGAAAAAAATCAGGAGGAGCTTAAAAAGTATATTCGAAAAAACAAGCTTAATGTAAAAAAAGCATCAGAAGAACAAATGCTTAAATTAATTAATTTCTGTAATACATTGTAAATAAATGATTAAATTTCTTCTTCTCATTCACCTATTTAGTTTTGGTAGTGAAACAAATATTGGTGACCCACAGCAAATAATTTCATGCCATTATACAAATACACCTTTTGTTGAATTTTGTAAGGATATAGAAAATAAAACAAATACAACCATATTTTACAAAAAAACTTGGGTTGAAAACATTATGGTTACTATTGATATTGATAGTATTACTGTTGAAAATGCCATACAATTAGCATTAAAATCAACATCACTTAAAGTAAATATTTGGAACAATAGTATTATACTAAGTGAGGAACATGAGCTTATTAGCAATTTGCCAAACTACCAAACTCAAGAAACAAAAAGTACAATAAACTACGAGAAAAATAACTACTTACAAACAAAAAGTGCAAATAATAGAGTCGAAATTATTATTGGAAAGAAAGATAATAAGCTTATAAAACAAAAACAGAGGGTTAGAGCAAAAATTACAGATAAAAGTACTGGTGAAATTTTGATTGGCGCAACAATATACATTGAAGAGCTTAGAACAGGTACGGCTTCCAGCATAAATGGAATACTTGAACTTTACCTCTATCCTGGGAAATATACCGCAAAATTCAATTTTTTAGGCTACAAAAAACGAATCTATCAAATAACCGTTAATTCTAATGGAAGTTTTAATGTTCAAATGGAAAAATCAGGAATAGAACTTTCTGAAATAGCCATTTATGGTGACAAACTAATGAATAAAACGCCTGGTGTAGAAAGAATTAGAGCAAAAGTAGTTAAGCAAATCCCAATGATGATGGGTGAAGTAGATGTTTTAAAAATTTCGGAAATGCTTCCGGGGATTGTTAGTGTTGGCGAAGGCTCGGCAGGTGTAAATGTAAGAGGCGGAAGTTCAGACCAAAATGCTTTTTATATCAATAAAATTCCTGTATTCAATACATCGCATTTATTTGGTTTTTCATCGGCTTTTAATCCAGATATCATTAAAGATTTTTCAATTTACAAAGGATATATTCCCTTACAATATGGTGGGCGATTAGCTTCAGTTTTTGATATTGACACAAGGCATGGCAACAAACAGAATTTTACTGCACATGGTGGAATAAGTCCTTTATCGGCAAATTTGGTTGTAGAAGCACCTATTGTAAAAGATAAAGCATCAGTAATTCTCAGTGGCCGTTCCTCTTATTCCGACTGGATTTTAGGGAGAGTTAAAGATATTACAATATCCAATAGCAGTGCAAATTTTTATGATTTCTCGGCAGAATTCAATTTGGATTTACCAAAAACACAATTTGCTATATTTTTTTACCGAAGTAATGATTTTTTTGCATTAAGCGACATTGCCCAATATCAATACTCAACGGATGGATTATCACTAAGTCTTAATCATAATTTTACAGAAAAAATTAGAGGAGCTTTTAGTATTGCAAGCTCACTTTACAAATTCAATACTATTGATAATTCAGAAATATCTGGTGCCTACGAACAAGATTATTATATTAATCAAAGTACATTTACTAGCGAATTTCAGCACGCTTTAACCCAAAAGCATAATCTTAGTTATGGGCTCAATTTTAATTACTACGTACTGAATAGAGGAACAGTAAGTCCTTATGGCGATGAATCTATTCGTCAAACATTAGACTTAGGTATTGAACGAGGTAAAGAAAATGCAATCTATTTTTCTGATAAATACTCCCCTCTTCCGTGGTTGGATGTAACTTTTGGAATTAGGTATTCTTTATACGCACCACTAGGCGATAAAACTGCATATATTTACAGAGAGAATAAAGAAAAAATTGAAGAAAACATTATAGATTCCATAAGTTTTGGGCCCTACCAAGCTATAAACTGGAATTCATTTCCAGAAATTAGGGCTGCAATTAGTATTGAAACAGATAGAAACGGGACTATTAAATTAGCATTTAATCAGATGCATCAAAATTTATTTATGCTGAGCACAACAATTGCGATTGCTCCAAACTCCCAATGGAAACTAGCAGATTATCATTTAAAACCATCAAGTAATAATCAGTTTTCCTTAGGAATTTTCAGAAATATGCCTTCATTAAAACTTGAAGGCTCAGCCGAAATATATTTCTCGTATTCTGAAAATTACACCGAATTTAAGGATGGAGCAGATTTCTTAAATACACCTCTTGTAGAAACAGCAGTATTACAAGGAAATCAACATGCCTACGGACTTGAAATAATGTTGAAAAAACAAGGAAAATATCTGGATGGATGGATGGCATACACATATTCTCGCTCATTAATTGAAATTAATGGAATTAATGATTGGGACAAAATAAACAATGGGGATATTTATCCTGCTAACCACGACATTCCTCACTCATTTAATGCGGTTGTAAACTATAAAATTAAAAAAAGACTTAGTGTTTCATCAGTAATTACTTACCAAAAAGGAAAACCAGCAACTTTTCCTACATCAACCTATTTTGTTGATAATAAATCGTACATTGATTATTCTGCACGAAATTCCTATCGTATTCCTGATTATTTTCGTATAGATTTATCTATGAGTATTGAAGGAAATTTGAAAAAAAACAAATTTATTCATAGCTCTTGGCAACTTGGTATATATAATTTAACTGGCAGAGACAATGCCTATTCAGTATATTTTAAATCGAGAAACAATCTCATCAAAAGCTATCAATATTCAATAATAAGTGTTCCCATTTTTACTGCCACATGGGTATTTAAATTAGGCAATTATGAATCAATTTAAAAAAGCAATAGTTTTTGTTATACTTGCTGCACTATCAAGCTCATGTGTAAAGCTTTACAAGCCAACAATAGAATCAATAGATAGTGCAAATTATGTTGTATCAGGGCGATTAACAAGCATTGAGGGCTACCAATATGTTACAATTTCAAAAACATCCCCAATTATTGACCCAGGATATATTCCCGTTGAAAAATGTGAAATAGACATAATCGACGATAAATCGAATTCTTTTCATTTAGAGGAGTTTGAATCTGGAAAATATAGGGTTTGGATGAATCAAAGCGAACTTACTATTGGAACTGCTTACATGCTAGACATAACAACTGCATTAGGCGAAAAACTAATTTCTGATTTTGATACCATGTACTCTTGTGGCGAAATTGATTCTGTTTATTACGAAAGGAAAGATATTCCTTCGTCAAACTCAATTCCATTTTCCTATATCAAAGGAATTAGATTTTATATTGATATGGCAGGCGATGAAACTAATAGCAAATTTTATAGATGGGAACTTACAGAAACCTGGGAATACAAAGTAGCCCAGCCTATTATTTGGTATTATGATGGAGTCTCGCACCATGAAGTGCCGCCAGATGCAACTAGAATGACATGTTGGCAAACAAATATAATTGGCAATATCTACATTATCTCAACCGAAAATTTAAGTGCAAACAGCTATAAAATGTACCCTTTATCTTTTGTCAACAATAGTACACAAAGATTAAAACACTTATACAGCCTACTGATTAATCAGCATTCTTTAAGTGAAGAAGCTTATACATATTTTAATGACTTACGCTTAAATACTAACCAAGATGGTGGTCTATACACAAAACAACCTATTGATATAAAGGGAAATCTCTACAATCAAAGTTCACCTGAACAGGTAGTATTAGGCTTTTTCAGTAGCTCCGAAATTAAGCAAAAAAGAATTTTTATTAAGGATGTGCCTAATCTTACAATTGAAGATCCTCCGTGCGACACCATAATGCTAAGATGGGGCGTTAGGGAATTATCCTCAAGAGATTATCCTGCATATATGACTGGATCCGATACAAGAATAGGCAGTGGGCTTTTAGGAAAACCGTGTGTTGATTGCTTACAAATGGGAGGAACTATTGTAAAACCTGATTTTTGGCCAAATTGACACAAAAAAAACATCGGAAGAAATTAAAATAACAAAAACTTAATTCGTGTATTTCCCGATATTTGGGACAAACATTGGCTAAAACTTTAAACTAATGAAATTACTTTTAAAATATAGTGTTTTTTTTCTTCTTCTTTTAAATCAGAATATTGCCAACACACAGTCAATATCTCCTGAGCGCATTTATTCATTTACCGACAGAAACCTTTATGTAGTTGGTGAAACCATCAAATTTTCAGTATTTGTTACACAAACAGAAAATATACCCAATGGAAGTAAAATTTTATATTGCGATATTATTTCAGGAGATGAAAATAAGCTTACTACTGGCAAATATTTAATAGAAAATAAACACTCTGCTGGAAGTATTATTATACCTAAAGAATTAAATACAGGCAATTACTATTTAAGGTTTT
>DAOVUO010000106.1 GCA_030632545.1 Bacteroidales bacterium | reverse complement strand
TTGTCATACAAAGTTAAGAAAAAAGCGAACAAAAATCCAATTTCATAGATTTTGTTCGCTTTAAGTTATACCAGTCTTCTTTGAAAAATTGTATTAGTGTCCCGAACATCGGGGATGTATTAACTATATCAACATTAATAATTACTCAACTTCCGTATTATCATCATCTTGCCTTGCAATTCCGTTTCTCATCTCAGTATCAGCCTGAATGTTTTGGAACTTATAATAATCCATAATACCCATATTACCCGAACGAAAAGCCTCGGCCATTGCTTTAGGCACTTCAGCCTCTGCTTCAATTACGCGAGCTTTCATTTCATAACCTAAAGCTTTCATTACTTGCTCTTCGGCTACGGCCATTGCTCTTTTTTCCTCAGCTTTTGCTTTTGCAACTTTTAAGTCGGCCTCTGCTTGGTCAGTTTGAAGAACAGCACCAATATTTCGTCCTATATCAATATCTGCAATGTCAATTGAAAGAATTTCAAATGCAGTTCCAGCATCAAGTCCTTTAGATAAAACCACACGTGAAATATTATCAGGATTTTCAAGCACTCCTTTGTGTGACTGGGACGAGCCTATTGACGAAACAATACCTTCTCCTACACGAGCTAAAACAGTTTCCTCCCCTGCACCACCAACTAATTGCTTAATTGAAGCTCTAACAGTAACTCTAGCTTTTGCAATAAGCTGAATACCATCTTTTGAAACAGCGGTAACTGGAGGTGTATCAATAACTTTCGGATTAACAGACATTTGAACAGCTTCAAAAACATCACGTCCTGCCAAATCAATAGCAGTTGCTACCTTAAAATTTAAATCTAAATTTGCTTTTTCCGCTGATATTAAAGCATTTACAACATTTTTTACATTGCCACCTGCAAGGTAGTGTGCTTCCAAGTCATCTCGCAATAAATCAATACCCGCCTTTTTAGATGTTATAAGTGCATTTACAATTACAGATGGTGGCACTTTTCTCCAACGCATAAAAATAAGTTGCAATAGAGCTACTTTAACACCCGAAACTAAAGCTTGAAACCATAATCCAACAGGAATTAGCCAAAGTAAAAAAACCAGACCAATAAAAATGGCCACTAACAAAACGATATACGTTCCCATAATTTTCTATATTTATATTTCAATTTTACGTGTAACAACAACTTTATTTGATTCAATTGCTATAATAACAACCTCTTTTTTTGGATCAAGAAAATCGCTTTCGGCTTTAGCTTCAATCACCTGATTATTAACAAGGATTTTTCCCATAGGTGCTAATCTCGAAAGTGTAACTCCCTCGTCGCCTACAGTAAATATTTCCGAAATTTCATTTACTTTTGAATCAATGCTTGAATTTAATGCTACTTTCTTCCATGTTTTACTTTTCAGCAACTTATAAGTAGTGACAAACACAAATAACAGTGTTGCCAAAAGGGTGTAATTTCCAACTTCGTTCCCATAATGATGATACGAAAGCATTACGCCCCCCAACATTAGTGCAATTCCTATAATACCAGGAACTATTGTTCCAGTTATTATAAAAAACTCCAACATTAGCAGAATAATTCCAACAAAAATCAAAGAACCAATTGCGATAACTTCCATATTAAATTTTTATTCAGATATAACTACACTCAAACCTGCATCAATTAACGAATCTTTCATTGGTTTTAATTCCTCAAAACTACCTTCCTGTACATCACATTTTCCCTTATAATGGGTTATCATAGCACTCTGTTCTGCCTGTTCGGCTGTATGTCCACAAACTATAATCAAACATTCAATTACGTGTTCAAAAGTATTGTGGTCATCATTGTAAAGGATAAGAACTCTCAAATCTTGACTTTCTGCACTTGTTTCTTCCTTTTTCAACTCTTTTGTTGAACCTCTCATCTCTCTCCTAATTTTAATTTTTCTTTGCTTCCGCTAACGAGATTTTTTCATTTCCTCTAAAAGCGACTACAAAGCTATCATTTATTTGGTACTTTTTCAATTCATTTTTTGCCAAAGATGCACTTTTATAATTTGTAAAATACCCAACAGTATAAATCGTAACACCACTTTTTTGCTTAAACTTCTCTACTGGTTTGGTTTTAGCAATTACATCTAATTTTTTTTGCAAATCGCTAGGAATAGCACCCTTATAAGCAGCTACTTGCAGTCGATAAGCTACACTTGTATTATTTACTACCGCAGGTTCTTTTACCACCTTTTTTTGCATGTTAATTGCCTTATGCAGTTCAATATGCGTTCCATCTTTATATGCTACAATATAGGCATCTTTTTGACCTTTTGCTTTAATTGTTTTCTGATATTTTTGCGCTCCTGAATAATCATTATATGGTCCTTTTACAATACCATATAATCCAGCTTTTTTCTTAACTACCAACAATGGCATATAGGCTTTTAATGATGCAGGAACAACAGGTTTTGAAAATGAACCCAATTGTACATAAAAAGCAAGTCCACGCTGTCCTTCGATATTAGATTTAACTTTGTTTACAACAGGAGCTTTTTTCTCTTTAACAACTGGTTTTGCATAAATATCGTAATATGACTTACCACTTTTTAATCCTAAAAGTTCATATTTGGCTGCATCTAAATATTTAGTATAAAGTGCCTTATTTTTTCTTACTGAGTTTTGTGCTTGTGCAGGACTACAAAGTTTTCCATTAACATAACAAATAATAAATGCATCTTTATACCCATGTGCCCGAACCTCGTCTAAAGCATAATTTATAGCTTCAAATGTTTTAAAATCACCAATATAATAAACATTCAAATCTTTATATTTAAGTTTTTTAGAACTCAGTTTATATTTTTTCGCTAATGTTACAGATGGAAATCGCTTAAATGCACCAACTTGAATGCGATACAAAAAATCAGAAGTAAGAGAAAAAACATCTACTTGCGATTGTTTTAATACGGAATAATTATAGGTTCGTGGAAATTCCTTTTGATTTGCAGCGGGTTTCTCAACTGTTGACTCTAACTGCTCCTCAATTGGTGTAACTGTTTCTTCAGATTTAGCAATAACTGTTGCAGAACTCTCAGGAATAGCATAATAAAACAAAAATGCCAATTCTTGTTTTTCAATCGCCAAAAGCTCTAATTCATTAGCCTCCATTAGCTTTATATATTTCTCAGAAATAAAGGACAAACGCTTTGACAACTTCATTTTTGTATCAGCAATACTTAATAATGTATTTGCTTCCATTTTAAGCAAGTCAACCTTAAATTTTTGCGATTCACTCTTAAATTCCAACTGTTCAAGATATTTCTTATAAATATCAAACTTAGATTGATTAACAATTAAATAAATTTCAGTTGCCTCAATCAATTTTGCAAAACTACGGCTTTCTAGTTCATCAGCTTTACGCTTTAAACTGTCCTTTTGTTGTGTATTAGTTGCTGCATTAGCCAAAGCTCTGTACCTATCAATATCTGTATACCATGTTTCAACAGTTTCATTTATTAAATCTGCTTTTCGCTCCAATTGTTTCGATGCCTCCACTTGCTTTTTTTCTTGAGCCGTAAGATTCAATCTACTTAATATTTTTTCTTCAAAAGAAACATAAACACTACCATTGACTGTTACAATATTACTCTTTTCCTTTTTCTGAACTTCAGCCAAATTATTATTCGTACCATTTTCAGTTTTACTATTATTTACATTATTCTCTTCGCCAATAGGCAATTTAACTAATGAATCACCCATTAAAGCAGCAAAAGCATATTCGTAAGTAGATATTGCTTCTTGCATAGCTTTACGAATTTTAAGTAATTCATCTACTTTTTTATTATTTTCAAGATTTTTGGAAAAAGTATAACTGTTTTTTGCCAAATTAATATCAATATCTGCTGACTGTTGTAATTTTTGAGCAAACTGATAGTATGCACTATCCGCTTTAGGTTTAACTGAAGGAAATTTTTTCGAATACACTAAAGCTAATTGTTCATAGTTACTATACACATTTGGCAATAATTTCAAAAATATTTTATCGGCCTTTTTTTGTGCTTTGCTCTGCTTTTTTAATGCCTTTTTCTTTGTTTTTGCACTCTGCGTAACCTTAGCTATTCTAGCCTGTTTATCAGCTTCTTGCAAAAAAACGAGTGCTTTTTTCTCTCCCGTTTCAAGCTTTAGTATTTGACGTTTAAAGTCTTTAATTTTACTTTGCTCATTAGCATCAAAAATTAATTTAAAATACTCCTTTTTTTCAAAATCCTTGAAAATAGGTCTTTTTTCTAATACTTTAGAAGTAAATCCGTAAAAAGCAAACAATACAAAGAAAAAAGCAGCAATTTTATTTATGGATATAGGCTTATGCATATAAAGGTAAATTTAAAACACTAAGATAAAAATATCTAATAATTTTCTCAAATAATAATAATTGAAATTACTATATTTTTTTAAATATTATACAAAATATATGGCTAATATAGTTAATTAGACATAATAATCTGCAAAATTAATCCATTCTTCGAAAATAATTCCTATTTTCACAAAAAAACATACAATAAATTAAAATATTTTTTAGCTAAAAAAACAATCTGCAAATAATATAAATTATATGATAGCAAAACCTAATCACAAAGAAATTGAAATATATATTGAAAACATCGATAAAAGAATTAATATTCCCATTGGAACAACTTTACTCCAACTTATATACTTACACAGGATTAAGCTAAACAATCAAGTTTTAGGTGCTTTTGTGAACAATGAACTAGAAGAACTCGGTTATCAAATTTTTAATCCAAAGAACATTCGTTTTATAGATATTAATAATGTTGATGGAATGCGAATGTACACTCGTTCGGTTTTATTTTTACTTTACAAAGCTGTTTACGATTTATATCCAAATAAAACGCTTAAAATTGAACATGCAGTATCAAAAGGGCTTTATTGTGAATTTAATGAAACTAACGAAAGTACATCAGTAAATTCAATTGAAGCTATTCTAAAAAGGATGAAAGAATTGGTTGATGAAAACCTACTATTTGAAAGAAGAGAAATTTTATTAGAAGATGCTGTAAAGGTGTTTACAGAAAATAATTATTTAGAAAAGGCCAAATTATTTAAAAATCGTCAAAAACTTTATACTACTATATATAAACTTGATGGTTTGTGCGACTACTTCTATGGCCATCTTGTACCTTCTACAAGTTATCTAAAACTTTTTAACTTAGAAAATTACTATAATGGCATGTTGCTATTAATGCCCAAAGTTGGTAATCCATCAAAAATACAAGAAATAGTTTTCCAACCTAAACTTTTTGAGATATTTCAGGAATACAAAAATTGGGGGGAAATTTTAAAACTGGAAACAATTGGAAGTATTAACGAAGCGGTAATTAATGGAAAAACAACCGAAATAATACAAGTTGCTGAAGCATTACACGAAAAAAAACTTGCTCAAATTGCTGATATAATAGAAAAAAAGCACGGTAATTTGCATTTAATTCTTATTTCAGGCCCATCGTCGTCAGGAAAAACAACATTTTCTAAACGACTAAGCATCCAACTAAAAGTATTGGGTTTAAAACCACGCCCTATTTCACTTGATAATTACTTTGTAAATAGAAAAGATACTCCAATAGATGATAATGGAGACTATAATTATGAAAGTCTTAATGCTATAGATGTTAAACTTTTAAATGAACATTTAGTTTCACTTTTAGATGGAAAAGAGACTGAATTACCAAAATATTCATTTGAAACAGGTGAACGTTTTTGGGACGGGCAAAAAATTCAAATATCTGAAGATGAAATTATTATTTTAGAAGGAATTCATGCCTTAAATCCTAAACTAACACCAAATATTGATAATTCTCAAAAATTCAAAATCTATGTATCGGCACTTACTCAAGTAGGAATAGATTGGCGCAACAGAATTCCCACTACAGATAATAGGCTGTTACGCAGAATAGTACGAGACAATAAATATAGAGGATATTCTGCTTTAGAAACATTGCAACGATGGCCAAGTGTGAGGCGTGGCGAGGAAGAACATATATTTCCCTATCAGGAAGAAGCAGATATAATGTTTAATTCTGCATTGATGTTTGAACTTGGAGTACTGAAAAAATTTGCTCTACCACTTTTACAAGAAATTTTCGAAAACGAACCTCAATATGCTGAAGCAAGGCGTTTACTTAAATTTTTATCTTATTTTGAAGAAATTAAATATGATAATATTCCACCCACATCAATTTTATTGGAATTTTTAGGTGGTAGTAGTTTTAAATATTAACAAATTTAGAATAAAAATCAGAAGAATTTGCACTATTTTTGTTGCAAACGTATTTAATTCAGAGTGTGTATAAATTGATTATTGTGCTATTTTTTTCAATAAATACAGGCTTAGTTGTTATTGCAGAACATTCAAACAAATGAAAAAGAAGCTAAAATTTCTTTGAATAGGAAATTTAACTTAACTTTACACGTAGTATGAGAAAAGCTAAGAACATGAGACAAGTAATCAGTACCGTATTTTTTATTCTACTATCTATTAGTATATCAGCCCAAGAACCTATAAAAGTATCTGTTATAGTTCCAAATAAGGCTGTAGCTGGACAAAAATTTAGAGTTTTTGTAGAAATGAGTAATCAAACAACATCGGGTTTTGCTAAATTCACACAAAGCTTACCTCCTGGGTTTACTGCGTTAGAAGATGCTGATCAAGATCCACAGTTTAGTTCTCGAAGCAAAAGTGTAGACTTATTTTGGCTAAGAACACCAAAACAAAAAAGCACAACAAGTTACACAATACAATTAGCTGACACCCTGCATGGACAATATCGTTTAGAAGCAAATTTCAGTTATCAATACAAAAACAAATCTGCTAATATTGCTATTCAAAGTCATACAATTGAAGTACAATCACTCAATCAATACTTGGCATCTGGTGGCCGAAGTGAAGACCTTAAAAATTTAGTAATTATTCCACTTGCCAAACTTAAACCATCTGTTTTAACCAAAAGAACTAAAAGCAAAATAGACACTACAAAACAAGAGCTTCTTGTAAAATTAGATATTGAAAATCAAAACCATATTCAGAAAGCAGTTTTGATAGAAAATATCCCTAGTGAATTAAATGTAGTAGTATTGTCGAATGGAGGAGCAAAAGTAAAGCACGAAGCAAATAGATTAATATTTGAATGGGATAAATTACCCATAAATAAAACAGCCATAGCGTATAAGCTTACACCTAAGTTAAATCAATCTATTGTTGTTGCAGAAATTAATGGTTCTATGAATCTTGAAAATTCTGATGGAACAACAGAATTAAGCGTTTATGAACCAGCTAAATCACTAATTATATTTAATACATTAATTGAGAAACAAAATCCACAAGTGTTAGTAAGTAAGGAAAATGCTCCTGTTGAAGAAAAAAAACCAACAAATATAAGCACTACTGCTAAAAAACTAAGTGCATCAGCTTCCCAACTTACTTTAGCAAGCAAATTGGGTAGTTCACTAAAAAAAGGCTCAAGCGTTTCATATAAAATTCAAATTGCTGCTTTTAGTAAGCCTGTTTCCAATACTTATTTTAATAAATTAAACCTCAAGAATGCAATCAACAAAGAGCAACATAATGGATTGTATAAATATACCATAGGCGAGTTTAAAACTTATGTTGAAGCCGATGCATATAAAGAGCATTTATTAAAAACAACAAAACTTGAATCTGCTTTTATTACGGCATACAAAAAAACGAATCGTATTGAAGTGAG
>DAOVUO010000021.1 GCA_030632545.1 Bacteroidales bacterium | reverse complement strand
TTTCCATCAATAAAAACACTTATATCGCTCAAATTATTGGTATCAAACGTAATTTCAACATTTTCTGAATCAGTATATAAACCTACTGCATTTCTAAGTATTTCCACTAAATTAACTACTTGCATTTTAGAACGAGGCATTTTTGCAAAATTTGAGAATGCAGTAGCAATTTCCGAAAGGGCATCAATTTGCTGTATAACAGTCTGACTAACACGCTCTAGTCGTTTGCCAAAATCTTTGTCGTTATTTCGCCATGAACGCTGCAAATATTGTATACTCAATTTCATGGGAGTTAGTGGATTTTTAATTTCATGTGCAATTTGCTTTGCCATTTCTCTCCACGCACTTTCTCGCTCCGATTGCCCCAAAAGCTGCGCACTTTTTTGCAGCTCACCAAGCATTCTATTGTATTCTTTCACTAATTGTCCAATTTCATCTCGTCGTTCGTAATGTATTGGTTGATTAGATTTTCCTAGTTCTATATCGCGTATCCTAGACTGCAAAAGCTGCAATGGCATTGTTATCCGATTACTTGTAAAAAGTGCGACAAAAGTTGCAATTAGGATTAATAATACAAACACATTTAATACGGTAATTAAAAGTGCAGATATTTCGGCACGCATTTCTCTCTGACGAGAAAAATAAGGTAAGTTCATGTATGCCAATATCTTATTATCTACATTCCGAAATGGTAAATAAGCAGATAAATAAGTCAGATTTCCAATTTTTTCTTGATGAAGGAATTTTTGCCTTTCTTGTAAAATCAACTGATTATAAGCATCAAAATTCATTTGACGGCTTTGTAGGCCAATTTTAAACAATTCGGGACGAGATGTTGCCAATAATTCACCTTTTTGATTAAATAAATGCACATCTATATATAATACATCTGCAAATTTCATTAATAAATCATTAAGACTAGTATTATCATAAGCTTGCCATTCACTTGTTAATTCCGACTCATAAAGTAATTTATGAGCAAGTTCATTATTTAATGATTGTATCTTTTCGTTCAAATTTTCGTTATGCTTATCCTGATAAAGTTTTAAAATATAAAAAACTGTACCACCGCCCACTATTAAAAGCGAGATAACCAGAGTAGAGACCATTGAAAACTGAATCTGCCATTTTAATCCAAAATCAATATGAAATTGGCCATGTAGCAATCTGTAGCTTAGTAATAAAAAGGAAATCAATAAATTAAACCCAAGAAATAGATAAGAAAAAGTAATAAGATAGTCCATTTGCGTATTTTGCTTTTGACTAACAATAATTACATTGTTTTTATCGAGCCAATACGCTAAATGACGAAAACCATTTTCATGATAATCTGAAAATTCTGATTCCTCTGGCTGTTTTAACTGTAGTTTTATATCATAAGGAAAATCGCCATGTTGAGTTACAAGTGTGCCAAACTTATATTTAGCATAATTATAATCTTGATACTTTGATTTTCCTGCTACTTTTTTATCTAGCAAAAGTTCAGGATATCCTGTTTCGTCTGTTTGCAATTTGCTATCAAACTCTAAAAACAATGAAACTTCCTTATTTTTACCTTTAGTATTATACTTAAGCCAGCCAAAATAACTTATGCGACCATTCAAATTATCTAAAAAATAAAATTTTGAACGCCTAAGTTTTGAACCCGTAAAATCAACTGCATTTTGAAAATAGTTTGTACACAATTCTGAACGTCCTTCATCTTCAATCCAAAGAGAATCGCTTTGAGAGCATACTGTAACTTGTAAATCAAATTTATTCAAATAGCCTTTTAAGTATTTTTCATAAATATGTCTGCGTATTTTATCTGCATTTATTGTATCTCTAAGCTCGCTAATAATAACCGTATCATTTTTAAGTTCATTTTCGCGCTCTATAAAAAATAATTCGGCAATTGGGTCTCTTTCAGCCGCAAGATTAATCGCAATTACTTGCTCTATCTCTGATTTTTTTTGTTCAATATCTTTTTGAATTATAAATACTGTGTATAAACTTATTAAAATAACTAAAAAAACCAGACTAAAATAGCTTGAACTTTGTTGTTGACTCCTCACCCAAAATACACTTCCAGTAAAAATAAAAAGAAATATAAAAGCATAAGGATAACTACTTTCATTGAATACTAAACTGTAAAAAATAATAATTGCAGATGATAAAAATAAAACACCAATTGACCATTTTAAATTATGAGATAGAGCTATTTCTACATATTTTTCGACCAATAACCATAATGCTCCAAAAATTAGTGCAATAATAGTATAGCCCCAAAAGCTATAGCTATCTAAAGAAAGGATTTCGTAAAGTTCAAAATTTATACTTGAGTTCTGAATTAAATTAAAAATATAAACTGTACTCAAATCGAAATAATAACTTAGGATTAAGCCAAAAAACAACATGTCTATTGGAACACTTTTAATATATTGCTTAAACCTGAGATTCCTGAAGCTATAAAAAGCAATAAAAAAAAGAATTGTTGCATTGAATAAAAAATCGCCAAGTGAAGCAAACCAAAACGATTGACTAAAGTACTGTGGTTGAAATATTGTGAGATGATAAATATTTGCAGGAATTTTCTCTATCAAACTTAAATAACGTAGTCCAAAAAGAACTAAAAGTAAAAGAATAAAAACCAAATAATTATCCAGATAAAGTGCAAGCTTTTTAAAACTGTAGTAAATTAAAAAAAGAAGTAAAAAAAGAGCGAGTAAATAAAAACTTATTGAAGTAAAAAAATAGGGTTTTTCCTTAAAAGTAGAGTACTCTGGCATAAGTTTCAACAAAAATTTGCCCTTATTATCTGCCACGTCAATCCCTAATGCATCTGCATTTATTTCTATTTTTACATTCGAAGGTACTTCCAGTCCAGAATAAAAACTAGGCAAAAGAATAGTGTTCTGAATTGGATATTCGTTTTTAATTAGGCTAAATCCTATATATACACGGTTTGCCAATCGTTTTTTGTTAACTAAATAATAACCACTCCCAGTTTTCAGAATTCTTTTACTAAATAGTGTATCGTTATATTCAGAGCTAACATCAATTTGCGTATTCGACCAAAATTTTAGCTGATTATTGTCATAAAGCAATAATGTATAAGCTTTTTCATCAAATTCCTCTTCAATTAGATAGTTTGCTATTTCAGATAAATTTTCTCTACTTAATTCTTTATTTTGATTTAATTTAGCAATATAACTTAGAGATGAATCCATATCTGAGCTACGTTCGTGCAATTTATTTGAAAAATGCTCTATACTAAAACCAAGATGAGTTTCTTTAGGATTCCAAAATAATATACCTCTATCGAACATAAAGCCTAAAAGATAAGCAACTAGAAACAAAGTTGCTATGCTAAATATTCGTTTATTCGCTTTTATTTGGGGCATATATCTTGATTTATTGGCTAAATTATAATTTTTTTGCTAAACATGATTGTCATACAATGCTTTTTGGTACAATATTGTACAAACTAATCATTATGGTAAGGCTCATTATTTATAATACTAAATGCTCTATATAACTGCTCTGCAAATATTAATCTAATTATCTGATGCGAAAATGTCATAGAAGATAAAGAAAATTTTGAGTTTGCTCTTTTATACATTGTTTCTGAAAAGCCATAAGCACCACCAACTACAAACACTAATTCTTTTACCGATTGAATCATGTTTTTTTCTATTTCTTTGGCAAATACACGAGAATTAAGTTGCTTTCCGTTTTCGTCGAGTAGAATTACTTTTGCATCAGCGGATATTTTTTTAATAAACTGTTCACCTTCTTTATACTTCAATACCTCCGCCGACATGTTTTTTACACCCTTAATATCAGGCAATTCAAAAATATTGAACTTAATATAATGTTTTAGTCGTTTAGAATACAAATCTATTCCTTCTTTTACAAAGCTAAAGTTGGTTTTACCCACAACGTATAAGTTTATTTTCATCTAAAATAATATAAATGATTTTATCAATGGTTCGTTAAGATTTACTAAATTTATTGTTTCAAAATTGTAATCAATTAATTATAAGGGATATAGTCGGTAAAATAAAATTTAGTAAATCTATGAATTTCGGTAATTTATGAAAAATAAACGAACTATTAATTTTAATTAAAGCCCATATAAATTTGATATAGTAATATATCAAAAGAGGCATTTGTGGTTTGTGGGATATATGTCTTGTCTTTACAAATGATGTTCCATTGCTGTACAAAGTATCACAAAACAAAGCAAAAAAACACCAATACACTCAGATAAAATGCATTGGTGTTTTATTTTTTTTGATAGAATCCTATTCCTTGCCTACAAATATTTTATCAACAAAAAACTTTCCCTTTTGTTGTAATTTGATTACATAAATACCAGTATTAAATACCAAAGGGATACTAAAATTCGTTTGTCCAAAAAGTTCTTTACTAAATACTTCCTGCCCATGTAAATTATAAATTGTTAATTTATCAGCTTGCAGTATTGTTTTTTGATAATTCAAATATAAAGTTCTATTAAATACATAATGCTGAACACCTGCTTCTTTTAATCCTTGAACCGAAGAACTTTCTTGCACATAATAAAACACTAACTCCCGAGGTGGATTTACGTTTCCAACTGCATCACTCACTATGGCATTAGGCACTTTCAGTCCAAAAACACCATAGTCGTTAGTTTTAAGTCGAATATGATACTCTAAACCAAATATTGGTTCTGCATAATAAACCACATCAGCATTATATAAACTTATACTTGCAATTTCAAATCCAGTAACTGGTTCACTAAACAATATTATAACTGTTGCAGTATCGGTATATGTAGTATCTGAGGATAAATAAGTAAGCAAATTAGCCACTGGGACAGTGCCGTCATATACTATACTAATTGTATCCGACAAGGGATTTGTATTCCCTCCAATATCGTATGCTACATTTTCGGGAATATATACTTTAATAATACCATCTGAATCAATACTTGATAAATTTGCCGACCAGAGTTTAGAGCTTGATACTTCTGAAAAATCTGCTAATGTTCCATTTTCAACAATAATGTCATTAATATCAAAACTATCTACTAATTCAGAAAAATCAAATCTATAAGATATATCGGGACTATTGGTAGGAGAAATAGTGGTTGTTGAAACGTTTACAGTTGGTGGAGTCATATCAACTTGCCATTGCAATATATTTGATTTTACATTTACATTTCCACTTAAATCTTCACAAATAGAGCTTTTTATCTCTACTTGTATCCAACCTTCTATAGTTGGAATAAGATTCATTCTCCACTTTTTATTTGCAACAACTTGCTGAAAATTTGAAGATATTGCATTATTTACAACCACATCTACTAAAGTAAATCCTGTAACTTCTTCGTCGAACTCAATAGTTATAGGAATAAATGTTCTATTTGTAGGACTCTCAATATCAGAACTAATTGTAGGAGTTGGACTATAAACATCATCATTAAAATCAACAACTAAAACCTCACTTGCCATACTTTTGTTTTCGGCTAAATCTGCTGCTGCATTTTCGCTTAACCAAATATTTACAAGTCCTTTTTCGATTGGTGTAATAGTAGCAGACCATTCTAAGCTCGACTGCGACTCGTACACTCCCGAAATTTGCCCATTTTCAATATGAATAGAATCAGCTATAAAACTATGAACAGTTTCGTTAAACTTAAAGCGTGCTACAAAAGGGGAATGAACAATATTACCCAAAGATGATTCAACCATAACAGTAGGCCTATCAATATCATATTGCATAAATAAAGAAACAAATTTGCTGCCGAAATGTCCTAACAAATCATTATAACTACTGTCCAGAACATCAATAATCATTACAGATTGCCCTAAAACGGGGTATGCATAAAAACTATATGCTTTAGTACTATCTTTTGAGAAATATGCAATTGTACCTCCCACAATAGCAATATCTTCTATTCCAAAATTAACTATTGGCTCACTAAAACCGGCTCTAATAAGCACCGAGTCTTTATTTGTAGGATTTGCCTCGGTTGTAAAAAGAGAGCAAGTAGGCGATGTATGGTCAGTTTCTATAGTAATACTATTACTTTCGAAATTCAAATTTCCAGCTCCATCGTTAACTTTTTCTTTGTAAATATAAGTACGAATACTTCCTGTTGCAGTATTTACAATATCGTAAGTCCAACTAATTCCAGACACAGTGTTTTTAAAATTAATTATTTTACCTCCAGAAATATAAATGTCATCAGTAGTTAAATTACTTACGTTTTCGTTAAATTCGACCTCAAAACTTAATGTATCATCTGCCGTTGGACTAGGTTCAGTAGACAATAATATGCAAGTGGGTCTATTTCCATCATAAACAAAGCTAAGTGTGTCAGATGGTGTATTATTATTTCCGAGTATATCCAACACTGCATTTTCGAGCACAGCAATAGAATATTCACCATCAACAATGGGCTCTATTGTAGCTTCATAAGTTTTATTATTTCCCAAATCTATTAACTGCATCAATTTCGCATTATCCAGATAAAAATCAGTAGTATCAAATCCCTCAATTTCTTCATCAAAAAGAATATCTACCACTGTCCCCAATATATTAGTTAAATACTGTGCATCGCTTGATATAGCAACATTTGGTGGCGATGTATCGAATCGTCTTTTTAAAGTATCTGTAGCAAAATTAATATTTGCAGCTGTGTCTAAGGCCTTAGCTTCAGGAATACATACCTTTATATCACCGTCTTGAATTACTGCGAGTTCCAGATTCCATTCATGATTAGCTTCAACTGCCGTAAAACTAACTACATTTGCATTTTCAACAAAAATATCATCTTGTATAAAATCTGTAACATATTCGTTAGATTTTATATTTACATCTATTTGTGTTTGAATTGTTGGATTGGGGGCTGTGCTTGTTAAATTAAAACTCGGACGAGAATAATCAATATACACCCATAAAGTATCAGAAGCTGCATTCCAAGTATCATCATCTGGATTGTTTTTTGTTATTCCAGCCGGAATATATACTCCAACCAAACCTTGTTGAGACGGCCAAATATCCACAATCCAATTTTGACCATACACACTACCAATTCGGATATTGTCAGCACGAGCATTTATTAAACGAATGTTTGTTTCATCAATATCCCAAACGAATGTGTCAAAATGGATTTCCATGGTGAACTTAGGCTCATTATGTGTAGTACCAACCTCTGTGCTTAAAGTAACAACAATTGTTGAATCACCAACTGCCCAAGCCATTTGTGAAAATAAAAATGCTATAAAAATAGAAATAATGCGCTTCATCCTAATACCTTTATGTTTTATACGAAATTAGAAATTATTTGTTATACTCCAAAACAAGTAAATATTAAAGCTAGCCTCCATACACATGAATACTATTTTGGGCGGCAGGCAAATAGTTTATTCCAAACCAACAAATTAGCAGTACAACAAATGCGATACTGAGTATCCATAACTGCATTTTAGCCTTTTGTTTATGAAATGAAGTAAAATGTATATAGATTAAATAAGATACCCAACTTAAAAAAGCCCAAGTTTCCTTAGGATCCCACGTCCAATAATGTCCCCAAGCTTCTTTTGCCCACAATGCACCAAATATCAGACCCGCAGTTAAAAATGCAAAGCCAAGATAAACAAGATTATCGGCCAATAATAGTGTTTTTTTATCAAACTTTGAGGTATATATTTGCCATAATCCTTTAAGTCCAACTAAGGACGAAGCCGCCAATAGCGCATAAGCAAAAATATAAACTACAACGTGAGGAATAAACCAAGGGCTTTGAAGCGCAGGCATTAGTGTTTTTGAGAAATTTTCGGGGTGTAATACATTTATAAACAGGAATAAAGCTGCAAGTATAAGGCTAAATGCAAAAAACCATTTATACTTCCATCTATAAAAGCTAATTATACCAATAAGCGGTAAAAATAATGAGTACCATAAACGCGTTTCGCCAAGAGTTCTCAATGGTGGTCTATCAAGTTGCACCCATAGTATGCTTGTAAAAATAATTAATAGCACTATGCCTACGCTTGCTACAACCTGACTTATAATTTCAGACTTTATATTTGGCAAATAAAACAAGGCTATACTACTCAACCATAGAAGAATAATGACAATTGCGAAATATACAAAATAATCCCAAATCATTGTTTTGATTTTTTTCCTATCCAAAATAAAATTACTGCTCCAATAAGAACCATAAAAATGCCTATGTATACAAAAGTTAGCCAAGGGTCGCGAACAAATTCCAAATTACTAGTTTCAGACCATTTGCCCATCTTTTTATCATAAGCTAATTGGTATATCTTCCAGCCTTTAAACGAATAAGGTTTATTAACTACTATTTTGGCTTCCTCTATTGTACCATCTTGTGCAAACAACTTAATTTTAGAGCTATACTCTTTGGGCGATGGCTTTAATAGTCCTAATGAATGCTTTGAATTTAGCTCAAGTATCTGAGGACTTAACATATAACTCTCGCTCGAAATCCAATCACTTGCAATTAGGCTATCATTTTTATCGTAAACTTGAATTTTTGCAGCAGGAGCAGCACCTTTATCATAAAATACCACATATTTTTTTCCAAATCTCATGGCTGATTCAAAATATTTTTCTACAACAATATTATAAAGTTTGAAAGAATATCTATGTCCTAGTTCAATCATTTGAGCTCTATTCTGAGCATCAATAATTACTTCACCTGTAGCATTGTCGAGCAAAGCTATTTCAGGATTAAACTCCTCAATATCAAAATCAATTAACTGAACTGCTACTGGTAATTCTACTTGCTGATTACCATTTAGTGCTCGCCATTCGGGCTCTGAATTTTCTGTAACAGTCATTGTTAAGCGTTGCAAATCGCCACTACCCAAACTAGCAGCAGCAATTGTAATCCACAAGCCTAAATGATTTAATATAAAAACAAGATTTTTAAAAGTAAAACTAGCTAAACGATTGAGGATAACTAGACCCAATACAAGCAATAAAAAAGTACTACTACTAAGCATCGCCCAATTATTGGCAATATGGTTTAATCCTAATTTACCTGTAATAGCATTAGTTGCCACATCATTTTGGGGTAATAGAGCCATAATAAGAACCAAAAATGATGTATAAGAAATTGCACTAATAGAAACAGGAACTGAAATTAACCATTTATATGTAGAATATTTTGATAAAAAAATATGGATAAAAACGAGAACTAGAATAATTCCCAATAATATATATAAATTTACTGGAAATGTAGGCATTTCAACACCCTTTGATGAAACTAAAAACTCGGCAATAAAACCCAAAATAGGAAATACAGCACCTACTATAAAAGCAGTTTGATATGCAATAGGATGCTTAAAATTATTACTGCTCTTCACTACAATCAGAAATTAATAGTTTTGTAAAAATAATTGGCTAAAAATAATTGGCTAAAAATAGCCGAATAAAACAATTATACCTATACGCTTTTAGTAATTGTGTTGTATCGTAAGCTCACAACGCAAAATTTTAATCTTTTGGCATGACCTGAATACAATTTTACAAACATACGAGTATAAATGTTCTATTCGGCAAATAATTTTTAATGTATTCTATAAAATTAAGCTCAATCCCTTAGTAATATCTAATATCTAATTTTGATTCACGCTCTTGAATTTTTCTAATCCACTCAGGTAAAAGATTTTGTTTAAATGCTTCCTTTTCCTTTTTTAATTTAGTCATATCTAAACCAATAAATTCCTGTGCTTTTGCTTTAGTTGCAATATCTGGATAAGGAACTGATTCATTATGTCCTAAGTTAGCTAACACGCGAGCCAGTTTTATACGTCCCTCTTGTGCAATAGTAATTCCAGTACTAATAACTCTTCCAATTTCAACAGGCGAATGGAATGAACCTCCATGACTAGCTGCTGCGTAATCCCAACGCCATTGCGAATGACGAATATCTAAAAGAATAGCCTTCATTTGCTCTTCAGATGCTCCAAGTTCCCAAGCAAGTTTAGCTTCTACATGTGCTCTAACAATTAGCTCTTCAAGCTTATCTCTATTTTCAATAATTTTATCCTGTCTATCGTAAACATTAGTAATCAGAGTAGCTGCATCTTCGCGATGACAAACCTGACACGAATTTTGAACATTATTCAAAGGACTTTGAATTTTATGATCGGTAAATTTTTGGCCACCAACAGTTTTATATGGCATGTGGCAATCGGCACAAGAAACACCTCTTTCTGCATGAATACCTGTCAAATACACTTCGTAGCCCGGATGCTGTGCTTTTAACATAGGTGCTTTACTTAATTTGTGTGTCCAATCGGCAAATTCAATTTCATCATAATAAGCTTCCATTTCTTCAGCAGATTGGCCTTTGTCCCAAGGTAAAGTTAAGTACGGAACTCCTTCAATTTTCTTTTTATCAAAATAATATTCCACATGACACTGAGCACAAACCAACGAACGCATTTCTTGATGTGTAGCTTTACTTATGTCCTTGCCATTTCTTTCAAACGCCTCAATTAATGCAGGTCTCGAAATTCTTAAACTCATCGACTCTTCTTCATGACAGTCAGCACAACCAATAACATTATTAATTTCTTCGCCTTTTGATGCCCATTTTCCTTTATAAAACTCTGCAACACCAATTTCCTCCATTAAACGAGGAACATCGGGGCTTTTACAAGTCCAACATGTAGAAGGCATTGGACCATCATTTGCATTTGTAGGGCCACCTGTTCTTAAGGTATTCCTTATATCGTCGATAGCATAATAATGACCTCGTCCCTGATTGTAATCTTTAGAAAAACCGTATCCAGCCCATAAAACAACAAGTCTAGGATCTACCTCAAGCATATCAATCATAGTATTGCCATTGTATTTACTGCCATAAGTTGAATCCGCAGTTTTGTAATATGAAGTAAATTCTAATGGAAAATTTTTGCCCCAAACTTCATTTCGAGGCTCCCATTTATCTAATAAAACCGTAGGCTTATACGTGACTCTAGCTTCTGCTTTACGTTCAGTAACAGAAGATGCGAACATGCCCAATAAAAAAACAACTATTACTGTTGCTCCAAAAGCCATCCAATTTCTAAGCTTATTACTTGATTTACTGTTCTCCATAATCTTTATAATTTATTTTTCTACAATTTTTCTTCTAAACTATTAAACTAAAACTAATTTTACTTTTTGGTGGATATAGCATTTGGCGATGCAGAAAGACTTGTAACTCTTCCATGAGGTACTTCCCTGTGGCATTCCCAGCAGAGTTTTCCTTCACCCTTATTATAATTATGTCCATCAATATTTAATGTTGCCACATTTTCGTTAATAAACGAATGGCATCTTTTACAATTCTCTTGTACCACATTTAGCCCCTCTTCCTTTATATGAATAACTTGAGGCTCATTTCTTAAAGTAAATACCGTTGCATGACGCAATCCATCTTTTGCTTTAAAATAATATTTCGACATAAAATTATCCTGAGGCACATGACAATCGTTGCAATTAGTTACTTCGCGATGAGAACTATGAAACCATGAAACATACTCTGGCTCCATTACATGACAATTAATACAGGTTTTAGGATCATCTGAAATATAAGAAACCGCATTAGATACTATAAATAAGTATATAAACAAACCCATAAAAGCCCCTAGTGCTATTGCTACTGGCAATCTCCAATTTTCGGGTGGAAGTATTATTTTTAACCAATTATTACTCATCTATAAAATATTTTAAGGTATTCTTATCATGATTTTACTGTTCTCAAAGAACTGCAAATTAACTTTATTTATCTATGATATTTGTCATAATTTTAATAAAAATTTGGTACAGTAGCCAATAGTTCCACTATGTTTGGGGAACAATTGAGTAGCAATATAATAAATTTTTTGCTTAATTCCTCATTTAGTTTTCTTAACATTTTCTTTAACAAAGCTTAAAATCAAAATATTACAACATTAATACATAATACTGTAACATTATAATACTTGTTTGTCTTATTTTTGTATTGTTGATTAAGGAAAAAGTTTCGACAATAAATAAATGTTTAACTAAAAAGTACTAAAAATGAAAAAATTAAATTGGATTTTAAGTGTGGCCGTTGTTCTAGGAATGATGTTCGCTGTTACAAGTTGTGATGACACGGAAGATAATATCATAACAATTAGTCAGGATAATCTTGCTTTTTATGCTGCATTTCTTACAATGAGTGATGTAGATGAGGTTGATGAAGGTGACGAATTAAAAACATCTGAATTCGAACGTTGCTTTACAATAGATAGAGAAGAGAACGACAATGGCGAATTTTGGCCACGTAAATGGACTATCAACTATGCAGCAGATGGTTGTACTGATTTTAGAGGAAATATTAGAACAGGCTCTATACATGTTGATTTAACTGACCAATGGAAAAATGATGCAGCCTTAAGAACTGTTGAATACCGTAATTTTTATTTCAATGAAGATAAAAAAGAAGGTACTTTAACTATTGAAAATACAGGGATGAACGAAGATAGCTTATATACTTTTATTCGTAAATACGAAAATGGTGTGTTAAGTCGTGGTGATTCTGCTCAAATGACATGGGATTGCAATAAAGATGTTGTAATGACAGCGGGTTACGATTCTTGGGAATTTGCTGATGATGAGTATGATGTTACTGGTGGTGCTGCTGGTGTTGATTTTGATGGAAATGCATTCAATATGCAAATTACAAACAAATTACATTATAGTAATGGATGTTTTTTCCCAGTTAGCGGAACTATTGAGATTGAAACAAATGGCAATATTTCGACTATTGACTATGGAAATGGCGAGTGCGACAATCTTGCTACTCTTACACAAGACGGTGTTACAACTGATATAGAATTGTAGTTTTTTAATATATAGTTTAGGTGAAAAATAGCTACCCAACGGGGTGGCTATTTTTTTTTGCAATATTTTGATTGCAAGAAAATGTATACTCGCATTTTTGAAAAATTGTATTCAAATGCTGAAGATTAAAATTTTGTAACGAGCTTTTTCGGGCAATTACTAAAAGCTCTTTCGATGCAACTTGCAGCCTTTGAGGTGTTTGTTCTACTTAGTATTGAGGAAATTAATGCTTATGCCAATGCAAGTTCGGTTTACTACAAATACGATATTATTGCAGGTGCAGTTGGATTTTCATTGGCAATTATTAGCTTTGAATTATTTTTCAGAAAATAATACTAAAAATCGAGATCTTATGAATTGTAAATACATAATTGCACGCAAGCCAGGAAAAACTTTCGCCAATGGACTAACAAGTTCAAACTTAGGGAAACCTTCTTATGGTTTAATGCTTGAGCAACACGATGATTATCTTAAACTATTAAAAGAAATTGGAATTGAAGTACACCTTTTGGAAGCTGACGAAAATTATCCTGATGCGCATTTTGTGGAAGACACAGCTATTGTTATTCCAGAAGTAGGAATAATTACAAATCCAGGTGCTGAAGCCCGAAAAGGGGAGGAAGTAAGTATTGAGAAAAAGCTATTACAATTTAGAAAAATTGAGCGTATTTTAGCACCAGGAACAGTAGATGGTGGAGAT
>DAOVUO010000253.1 GCA_030632545.1 Bacteroidales bacterium | reverse complement strand
TAACGTTATTCCTTATGTTGGGCCACTTTTGGGGATATTATTTGGTTTATTTATAGGCATAGTTACTCATCTCGATTTTGGTTTCTTTGACCAAATATTGCCTTTATTAGGATTTATACTACTTGTTTTTGCAATTATTCAGACTATTGACAATGTTGTATTTCAGCCACTTATATATTCTAGTAGTGTAAATGCACATCCTTTAGAAATTTTTTTAGTGATTATGATTGCTGGAAATTTGGCTGGTATAAGCGGGATGATTTTAGCCATCCCAAGTTATACAGTACTTAGAGTAATTTTAAAAGAGTTTTTTAGTAAATTTAGTTTTGTTAAAAAAATGACAGAAAGCATTGAAAACTAGAAAATTGCGTAAATTTTCAATACTTTGAAATAAGCTTTAATTTTGCAGCATTAAATACTTCTAGTAAAGAACGATATGTATTGTCATAAACTTTCTGAAGTTCATTTCCTGACATCCAAATTACTTGTGTAATATCTTCTTCTAATTGTGGTTTTAGCTTACTGGAAGAATTTGCTTTCATTGCATACCAGAAAGTTTTTTTGAGCACTAGTCGTTCATTATGTTCGTATATGTGATAGGTATTACATAGTTTTTTTTCAATTTTTAATGGTGAAATCATTGTCTCTTCATTAACTTCACGAATGGCAGCTTTTTTTGGTTTCTCGTTTTTCTCTATTTTCCCTTTAGCTAAATCCCATTTTCCTGAACGTTCTATTATTAAGTATTGATTTTTTTCGTTTTTCACCAAGCCACCTGCCGCCTCAATATGTACAAAGAATTTTTTAATGATTTTTTTCAGCGTCTTTTTTCTTTTGAATAAAAAAGCTGTTGTATTAGGATTTTCATTTTTTGTTAATAGCTTAATTTGTTCTTTCAATTGTGTAATGTTTTTAATTGAAACGAATGAAATGCCATGTTTTTTATCAAATTTATGGCTTTCAATAGTAAATAGTATAATTTTGTTGCCGTAATAAACTTTTTTCATATTATGAATTCAATTGAGTTAGCAAAAGATTTAATGCAAATTTATGCAATTAAATTAAGTACTACAAAGCCTTTTAAATGGGCTTCGGGATTAAATTCACCTATTTATTGCGATAATCGCCAAACTTTATCTTATCCTTGGTTGCGAAATAAAATTCGTGATGCATTTATTGAAAAAATAAATAAAATGTATTCGAATGTAGATATAATAGCAGGTGTAGCTACAGGAGGAATTGCTCTAGCTGCCCTAATTGCTGATAAAATGGAATTGCCAATGATTTATATTCGCTCAGAAAGCAAGAAGCATGGTTTGGGAAATCAAATAGAAGGTGCTTACAAAAAAGGGGAGAAAGTAGTAGTAATAGAAGATTTAATTTCTACTGGTGGAAGTAGTTTAAAGGCAGTAAGAGCTTTAAGAGAAGTGGATGTAGATGTTTTGGGAATGTTGGCTATTTTTTCTTACGAATTACCAGTAGCCACAAGTAATTTTAAAAAGGCACAATGTTCTTTTGATACTTTGAGTAATTATTCTTCTTTACTAAAATCGCTAGTTGACACTAAATATATGGACGATAATGAATTGAAAAGTTTGAGTGAGTGGCGAGAATGTCCGGAAAAGTGGTCGGCTAAATTTGATTAATTTTTTTTTGAAATAAAGTGCAAAAATATTTGGACAAATAAATTTTATCTTTACTTTTGCATCCGCTTTGGGGGGATTCCAGAGTGGCCAAATGGGGCAGACTGTAAATCTGTTAGCTTACGCTTTCGGAGGTTCGAATCCTCCTCCCCCCACTTTTTTGAAATGATGCCGATATAGCTCAGTTGGCCAGAGCAGCTGATTTGTAATCAGCTGGTCGGGGGTTCGAATCCCTCTATCGGCTCTATATTGCGGGCGTAGCTCAGTTGGTAGAGCGTCAGCCTTCCAAGCTGAAGGTCGCGAGTTCGACCCTCGTCACCCGCTCTAAAAGGGAAAACCCTGACCATTGGTCGGGGTTTTTTGTTTGAGAACCCTCGATTAAAATTATTGGTTAACAAGAGTTCGTCCTTAATGATTTTGCCGATAAGCCCGATAGGGCGAAATATTGATAGCTCCAAATGGAATTTTGGGATTATTAAAAATTTATTAAAAAAATCCTGTTAAGGATGGTCTATTTATTTGGTTTTTCCTCAGACGGTTTTTATTCATTGTGATACAAAGACTTGAATTTTTCTTTTATAGAAAGCTTATTAAATCATCTTTTTTAAGCTAAAATAATCTAATTTTGCATATAATTAATGGCCATTTTTATATGGAAAACCTCAAAAAACAAAATACACGTAAAAAACCCGATTGGTTGAAAGTAAAAGTTCCTTTGGGTACAACATATAAGCTAGTTAATGAAATTGTAAAAACACATCATCTTAATACTATTTGTACAAGTGGTAAATGTCCTAATTTAGCGGAATGTTGGGGCAATGGCACTGCAACGCTAATGATTTTAGGTGATATTTGTACTCGTGCATGTAAATTTTGTGCTGTAAAAACTGGTCGTCCGCTTGAAGTGGATGAAAATGAACCAAAAAATGTTGCACTATCAGTTAAGAAGCTAAAATTAAAACATGTAGTTATAACTTCTGTGGATAGAGATGATTTGCCAGATGGCGGTGCTAGAATTTGGGCTGCAACCATCAGAAAAATAAAGGAATTAAATCCACAAACAACTATAGAAACGCTGATTCCAGATTTTGATGGTAGAGAACATGATATTCAGCTAGTTATTAAGGCTGCACCAGAAGTTATTTCACATAATTTGGAAACGGTAAAGCGTTTAACTCCATTAGTTCGTTCGCGAGCAAAATATGAGCGAAGTTTAAAAGTACTGAAGTACATAGCTGATAGTGGTGTAGCTACAAAATCTGGTATTATGCTTGGTTTGGGTGAGGTTTTTGACGAAGTTGTTGAAACAATGCAGGATATGAGAGATTGTGGCGTAACAATTCTTACAATTGGACAATATTTACAACCAACACACTCACATTTGCCAGTAGCAGAATATATAAAGCCTGAGGTTTTTGCTGAATATCAAAAAATAGGATTAAAAATGGGCTATAAATTTGTGGAAAGTGGCCCACTTGTTCGTTCTTCATATCATGCTGAAAAGCATGTATAATTGTAGTTTATGAACCCTGTGATAAAAATAAAAGACTTAGGTCGTTTAGATTATAAAACTGCATGGAATATGCAAAAAAATCTTTTTAATCAGATACTTGCTGAAAAGGAAAACAAAAATTCAACAGAAAATACTTTGCTTTTTGTAGAGCATAATCATGTTTATACATTGGGTAAAAGTGGCGATAGAAGTAATTTACTTATTTCGGACAATCAACTTAATGAGTTGAAAGCTAGTTTTGTTCAAGTTGATAGAGGTGGTGATATAACCTATCACGGCCCTGAACAATTAGTAGTGTATCCTATTTTTGATTTGGAAAATTTTGGAATTCGCACGAGAGAATTTGTATTTAGGCTGGAAGAAGCAGTTATTAAATTATTAAAATCATACAATATTATTGCAAGCAGAAAGAAATCGGCAGCAGGTGTATGGTTGGATGCAGATAACTCTAAAGCAAGAAAAATATGTTCCATTGGGATTAAATCAAGTAGATCGGCAACAATGCATGGTATTGCACTTAATGTAAATACTGATTTAGCCTATTTTGGGTATATTAATCCATGTGGATTTGTGGATAAAACAATGACAAATATGCAACATGAATGCGATTGTGACGTTGATATGCAAGATGCAAAGGAGCGATTACTAGTGCAAATTGCGAAAGTTTTTTCAGCAACAATTGTCACAAAAGGGAGTATCGACAAGGTATTTCCTAGTTGTTGAACGATTATATATACCAGGAAATTTAGTTATATTATTGAGGAGAGGTTTTTTATACCAGATGTGTAATGTTTTGTAATGTGATAATTTTACAAATTTTATAAGTTGATTATACAACAAGAAAAAAATAGATGGAAAAAATTTGGCGAGTAAAAGAGCAGGGAGCGAAAGAAAAAGTACAGAGTTTGTCAAAATCACTCAATATTACCGAAAATTTGGCAAATATGTTAATTCAGCGTTCGATTGACAGTTACGAAAGTGCCAAATTGTTTTTTCGACCAATGCTAGAGGATTTACATAATCCATTTTTAATGCAGGACATGGATGTGGCAGTAGAGCGATTGGATAAAGCCATAATGAATAAAGAAAAAATACTTATTTATGGTGATTATGATGTTGATGGCACTACTTCTGTTGCTTTGATGTATTCATTTTTAGCAAATTTCCATTCTAATATTGAATTTTATGTGCCTGATAGATATAACGAGGGCTATGGCATTTCCTTTAAGGGAATTGATTTTGCCGCTGAACACAATTATAGCTTAGTAATTGCTTTAGATTGCGGTATTAAAGCCGTAGAAAAAATTGATTATGCTAATTCAAAAAATATAGATTTTATTATTTGCGATCATCATACGCCAGGTGAGAAATTGCCAAAAGCTGTGGCGGTACTTGACCCAAAAAGAGACGATTGTGAATATCCATATAAAGAACTTTCAGGTTGTGGAGTAGGATTTAAGTTTGTTCAGGCCTTTGCGAAAAAGAATAATGTACCTAATGAAATGGTTTTTGAACTACTTGATTTAGTGTCGGTTAGTATAGCTTCGGATATTGTTCCTGTTACTGGCGAAAATAGAATTTTAGCTTATTTTGGACTTAAAAAATTAAATACTAATCCTCGTTTAGGTTTGCAAACTCTTATAAAGGTTGCTAATGCAGAGGAAATGGAACTGTCGCTTACAGATGTAGTTTTTAAATTAGGTCCAAGAATTAATGCAGCTGGAAGAATTGACACTGCCGATGCTTCTGTTCGCTTGTTGATTGCAAATGATAATGAAAAAGCGCAAGAAATTGCTCAAAAAATTAATCACTATAATACATCTCGTCAGAACTTAGATCATAGT
>DAOVUO010000215.1 GCA_030632545.1 Bacteroidales bacterium | reverse complement strand
GCATTTATGCTACGGTAATAAAACAAACAGGACATTACGGCTTTAGCCAAAATATATAATAGTTTTGGCTAAAGCCAATTGTTTTATCGCATTTGTTTGCACGGCATGAATGCCGTGCCTAATTATATAAGAATTGCACGATGATGAATGCCGTGGCTAATTATATAAGAATTGCATGATGATGAATGCCGTGCCTAATTATACCATTTCAATTCAAAATTAATGCCTAATTATACCATTACAATCAAAATTAAAAGTATAAAAAAACCGTGGCACATAAAAAGAGCCACGGTTCTACTATTATACCGATACGCTTTTAGTAATTACAAAATTTCATACACGGCTTAGCATAAATTATTTAAACGGAAAATTTACTAATTATATTATTGAACATTTCATCAATTTGGTTAGAAAATTCAATATCCCCCATAACTCTTGCTACTCTCCTAATTTCGTACATTATAGCAATAGCCCTATCTCTATCCTCACCAACCATATTTACCAATCTGTCGTCTAAGGATAAGTAATAATTTAGCTCATCAACAGAGTTTTCTGTTAAAGTCAGCAACATTTTTTTTGCTTTATCTATTGCTCCTGCCCTAAAATAAGACTGCGACATTAAAATATTATAGTAATTATATGTCACTCTGTGATTAGGTAAAAGTTCAACACATCTATCCAAAACCTTTATCGCTCTTTCATGTTGATTATCATCAATAAGCGCATTAGATAATCTCGTAAAATTATTACGCAAATTAACCATCATACGCATATTATTCTCGTCAAAATAAACTGTAGAATCTGTTATTTCCTCTAATCTGAATTTATTCATCAGATTTTCGCTCATTAGCTCAATATCCACACGTCCTGTTTGACCGCCTTGTAAATTACTTTTAATAGGCACAACACGGTAAGCTAAACCTTCGAGCTGGAAATAATTTTCCAAACCTAAATAATTACTAGGGCCTACTGTAATAGCAAAATAAACAGGTCGTTTCCAATTATTATTTGACAATAAATCGAGTACCATTAAATCAGCCTTTCGCAATATTCCTTGATTATAAGTCCACTCAAGCGGAGCTACTAAATTACTGTCTTTAAGATTTATTACATTATTTGCCAAAACAGTTTCTTTATCAGCATCAAGTATAAAACGTTTTGTAGGTAAAAAATTATGAAATTTATTATCCTGTAATCTCACCTTTGTATTTTCGGAATTATCTCCAATAAAATTAATTATTGTTTTTAATGGCGTTGCCTCGGCAGATACCCGATTAATAAATCTATCCATTGCCTTTTTATAAGCAGTAAAGCCATCTGAATTAATATTATAAGCAGCAACATATTTTGTTAAACGAATAATGAGCTCATTTAAAATATTTGGAGCAAAAGCAGGTTCCAAAACATTAATTTTAGCATAATCGGCAGCCTGTTTTTCAGGAAAATCACTTTCACTTAATAATTGTACGAATTGTTGATATAATGATTTGTATTCCTCTTCGTATTTTTGCTTATGTGCACTATACTTCTCCGAAATAAATAATAGATTCTCTTCAAAGTAATAAACCACATCACGCTGGCCTCTCATTGTTTGTTCGGCTGTTAAAGAAAATGGCACAGGCGTAGACTCATAAGCCTGACGACGCATTTGGTCAACGTACCAATCGGTATTCAAATAGCTAAGGTTCACAACTCTAACATCACGTCTAATTCCCTCAACCTCTTGGGCATACCATAGTGGAAATGTATCATTATCACCATTAGTGAAAAGTATTGCGTTTGGTGCACAGGAATTTAAATAATTGTAAGCAAAATCTCGTGCAGTTGTTCTATTTGACCTATCGTGATCGTCCCAGTTTTGTTGAGCCATTAGTCCAGGAACAGCAATTAAACTAATCAAAATTATTGCAGCTATACTAATAACATTAGAACTAATCTTTTTCAAGTAATCAATTAAAAACATGACTCCAAACCCTATAAAAATTGCAAATGCATAAAACGAGGCAGTAAATGCATAATCTCTCTCACGAGGCTGATATGGTGGCTGATTCAGATATATTATAATAGCAATACCTGTCATAAAAAACAGAAGCAATACTACCCAAAAATCCTTTTGATTCTTTTTATACAAGTAAACCATACCAAATATCCCAAACAAAAATGGCAAGAAAAAATAAATATTTCGTCCTTTATTGTTTCTATAATCATTTGGCAATTTAGACTGGTCGCCTAATCTAAAATTATCGATAAATGAAATACCACTAATCCAGTTTCCTTTATGTATTTCGCCATGTCCTTGAATATCATTCTGACGACCTACAAAATTCCACATAAAATACCTTAAATACATGTGCCCGAGCTGATATTTAAAGAAAAATTCGAGATTATCGCCAAAACTAGGGACTTCCTTTGGCTTTGTTCTATCATAAATCACTTTTCCGTATCCATCTTGCATCACATTTCCATCTGCACCAATCCTTGCTTGGTACAAATCTGCTTCCTCTAAGCCAGTCCACTTTAAATACCCTTTTATATGTGGTGGACTTTCTTGGTCGCTATACATACGTGGAAATAAAGTACGTGATGCAGGGTCAAAAGTCCTATCCATTTTATGATCAGCTACTACATATTTTCCATCTTTTTTAATATAAATTGGTGCACCATCGTTATAACCAGTAACTTTAGAATTAAAATATTGTCCAAACACCAATGGTCTATCTCCATATTGCTCACGATTTAAATAAGATACTAAATCAAAAACATTCTCAGGATCATTTTGATCCATAGGCGTATCTGCTGCAGAACGAATTAATATTAAAGCATAGGAAGAATAGCCAATTACAAGCACTGTAAAAGAAACAATTACTAGATTATATAGGCCATTCTTTTTTTTATGCGAATGCCAAATACCTCCAACTATAAAACCTATAAGAAGAGTGAAATAAACAATACTACCTACATTATATGGTGTTCCGAATGAATTAGTAAACAGTAATTCAAAATTCTTTGCCATATTAGGAATACCAGGAATAACACCGTATTGAACAAGCACTAAAAGTAATACCGAAATAATTGAAGTATAAACAATTCCCTTAACTGAAACTTCGTATTTTTTAAAATAAAAAATAAAAACTATTGCTGGAATTGCCAACAAGTTAAGCAAGTGAACACCAATAGATAAGCCCATCATATAGGCAATAAAAATTATCCAACGAGAATTACCTGGTTGATCGGCAACATTTTCCCATTTTAAAATAGCCCAAAAAACTAAAGCTGTAAACAATGATGAAAAGGCATACACTTCGCCCTCAACAGCCGAAAACCAAAATGAATCGGAAAATGTATAGGCTAAAGCACCAACTGCCCCTGCGCCCATTATAGATAAAATATTTGCCGTAGAAAATTCTTCGCCATTATTTACTACAATTTTCTTAGCAATGTGAGTAATACTCCAAAACAAAAATAATATTGTAAAAGCACTAGCCAAAGCGGACATAATATTTACCATCATGGCAACATTTGTAACATCACCAAACGCAAAAAGTGTAAATATCCGAGCAATCATCATAAAAAAAGGTGCTCCTGGCGGATGACCAACTTCAAGTTTCCATGCGGATGTAATAAATTCGCCACAATCCCAAAAGCTAGTAGTGGGCTCTATTGTAGTAATATAAGTAAAAGCTGCAATAGCAAAAACTATCCAGCCAACAGTTAAATTCAGTTTTTTATACATTTCCATAAAATATATTAGGCTTTTTTCTTACCGTGCGAAAATAGTAATATTTTTTTATTCTAAATTGATAATCTACTTAAAATAAGTTAAGCGGCTGATTAAAAACATTATTGATGTATTAAATAGTCCATTCTCTTTCTGAAAACATTCAACAACAAAGACTTTTTAGAAGGATTATTTTCACCAAAGAAACAAACCAGCACTTCATTTTCAGTTTACTCGAATATTTGACATTCATTAAAAGGCTTATATTTAGTGCGTTGACAATACTGCGTATATACATATAGTGTTTAGCCATCCCCACCCTCATTACACATTACTTTTAATACTTCGTTAAATTTTTATAAACTACTGAAATCCATAGATTTACTAAATTCCATTTTATTTACTATGTTGTTTATAACTAGCGGAATACAGTTTTGAAACAGTAAATTTAGTAAATCTTACCGAACCATTGACTTTTAAACCCTGCTTAATTCATCTAATAATGCTATACGTTTTGGATAAGTTTTTCTGAAATACTCTATTAATTCATTTACTTTTTCATCCCCTCCTATTTTTTTCATTCTAATCAAATATCTACAAGCTTTTTGATAATAATCTCTTCCCTTATTTCTATCTACATATCTTACAAGTCTTTCGCTATAAAGCTGAATTAATTCTTGGCCGTAGTCTTTTGATAAATATATCTCGCTATTCTCAATATTTTGCAGCGAAACATTTTCTTTTAACATTAAAAACAATCTATCCCACCATTTTTCATTGATAAAAATCGTCCGAATAAGTTCCGAATATTTCCAGTCACCTTTGGGTGTAATTTCTTTAATTAATTTTTCTAAAAAGTCGTCCCATTCATTTGCTTCAACTTTTTGTTTTAATATTTCGTAATAATCTTCCTTTGGCATAAAATTATCTATGAATAAAAAACGAGCATATTCAATAAGCTTTGGTGTATCATTTTGAGCTTGTGCTATTTTTAACAACCAATTATACCAATCCTTAACTAATCCAGGTTTATCTTTTTTGTCGCACTTAATACCATCTTTAGAAAGTTCTATTGCTCTGTCAAAATCTTTATTATCAAGAGCTTTAGCAATTTCATTATTCCTTATATCCGAATTTTCAATATGTTTTTTTATAAATTCCTGAACTTGTTCCTGTCCTTTAAATTTTGTTATTATTTCAAGTTTAAACGATTGTGCTCTTTCATATTCATATTTCCCATTTAAAGTATCTAAACATTTTATAATAATATCTGCTTTATTCTCATTATCAGCTAATTTATAAGCTATCTTTAACATTCCTATATGCCAGTCCCACCCATCAAATAATCGTTTTTCGAATGCAGTTATGCAATAATTAAAAAGTTCTGTTTTTATATCAAGTGATATATCTGTTGTAGCAATTTCATATAACATCTCGTATGAACGATCTATTATATCACCAATTACACCATTACTATCATCGCTAAAATTAAATGCGTCTGTCATTTCCTCCATTAGTGCAGTAAAAATGTAAATAGCATTTATATAATTTTTACTTTCAAATTGTTTTTCTGCAATTGTGATTATCGGGGAAATTCCTTTCTCTAAATATCGCATTTCGTTCCAACCAATAAAACCATGTCTGTCTGTTGTTGAATTTACAACTGACTTTATTTGTTTTTGATAAAATTCTTTTGATTGACTCTCATTAAGATGTACAAAACTTGATAAAAATAAGGTTCTAAATTGCTTATCATTTTTGCTTTGTGCCCGTATAAACTCTTTTAAATCTTGATGCGAAATTTTGCCTAAAACTTCATTAAGTTG
>DAOVUO010000527.1 GCA_030632545.1 Bacteroidales bacterium | reverse complement strand
TGGCGGAATAATTATGTTGATAATACTTTATATAATTATTGGCTTTGGAATATTTGGAACGGTTGTAATGATGACATCCGAAAGAACACGTGAGTTTTCAATTCTGGTTGCTTTAGGTACACGAAAAGGCAAATTAATGCAAATTGTAGTGCTAGAAACTTTTTTTCTAGGTCTAATTGCTGTGGTATTAGGCTCATTAGCTGCGCTACCTATAGTATACTATTATCACATCAACCCAATATTATTAACAGGTACGGCAGCAGAAAGCATGATTAGTTTTGGAATGGAACCTGTAATGCCAATGGCCTTACGTTTTGATTTTTTCTTGAATCAGGCCTACACTATTCTGCTTATTATTGGTGTGAGTATTACCTATCCAATTGCTAAATTAAGATTCTTATCTGTTATAAAAGGAATGAAACATTAATCTAAAACTTTAAAATTATGATAATTCAAATAGCTTGGCGAAATATATGGCGAAATAAACTACGAAGTTCGGTAGTAATTATAGCTGTAACGCTTGGTTTAATTGGCGGTATTTTTTCCGATGCCTTAATGATGGGAATGTCAACAACGCGAGTAGAATCAGCTATCAATAACGAAATTAGCGATATACAAATACATAATCCAGCATTTTTAGAAAATAGTGAGGCTCAGTTCATTGTTCCTAAGGCTGATGAAATAATAGCTTATATTAGTTCACTTCCGAATGTGGAAGGAATTAGCTCTCGTTTTAAAATTATTGGAATGGCAAGCACAAGCGAATCGGGAGTAGGTGCAAATATTGTGGGTATTGACCCAGTTGAGGAGATGAAAACGACTAAAGTTTATACAAAACTCGATTCACTTTCTAACTTCTTTGAAGCAAATAAAAAGAATTCCATAGTTATTGGGCAAAAGTTAGCGGAAAAGCTTAAAGTAAAAATCCGTTCTAAAATTGTACTTACTTTTCAGGATAAAGATGGGCACTTAGTTGGTGGTGCATTTCGTGTAGTAGGCATTTTTAAAACAAGCAATTCGATGTTTGACGAAGGAAATGTATTCGTACAACGAAAAGATTTAGCTCGTTTATCTGGCTATAATGCCACAGCAACTAATGAAATAGCTATTCGTTTGAATAATCACGATTTAGCGCACCCTCTGGCCATTGAGTTAAGTGAAAAATACAGCAATTTAAGCATACGACCTTGGAAAGAAATATCGCCTGATATGGCTATGATGACTGACTTTATGGGGCAAGTGATGTATATTTTCTTGATTATAATACTACTAGCTTTAGGATTTGGAATAGTAAATACTATGCTAATGGTTGTTTTGGAACGTGTAAAAGAACTCGGAATGCTTATGGCTATTGGAATGAACAAAGCAAAAGTGTTTCTTATGATAATGGTTGAAACAATAATGTTATCCCTAACAGGTGGCTTTATAGGTATGATCATAAGTGCCATACTAGTTGCATATTATAATACGGTGGGAATAAACCTTACTTCTGTGGCCAAAGGAATGGAAACATTTGGTTTTAGTGCATGGGTTTATCCTGAAATTGAAGTAAGTTTCTACATTGTTCTCAGCATATTAGTAATACTTACTGGAATCTTTTCTTCAATATATCCAGCACGAAAAGCAATTAAATTAAATCCAGCTGATGCAGTTAGAACAGATTAATTATAAGCTTTGACAAAGCCTTATACATTAAACTAAAAACATTAAACTAAAAAAAACATTAAACTAAAAAAAATGGAAGTAATAACTATAGATAAAGTACACAAAACCTACGTAGAATCAGAAATAGAAGTAAAAGCAGTTAGAGGAGTTACATTAAGTTTCCAGCAAGGCGAATTTGCAGCCATTGTAGGGCCATCGGGCTCAGGCAAAACTACTTTGCTTAATTTATTAGGCGGATTAGATGTCCCAACAGAAGGGGAAATTACGATTGGTGGTACTCAAATTCATAATCTTAAGCCCTCGAAGCTAATAGATTTCCGTAGAGACAATATTGGGTTTGTATTTCAGTCGTATAACTTAATTCCAGTACTTACTGCCAAGGAAAACATTGAGTTTATTATGCAATTGCAAAAGCGACCTAAAAAAGAGCGTGAATTAAGAGCTTTAGAGTTACTCGAAGCAGTAGGTTTGGGCGATAGAATAAATGCTCGTCCTCCTAAACTTTCGGGCGGACAGCAGCAGAGGGTAGCAGTAGCAAGAGCTTTGGCTTCAAAACCAAAATTTATTCTCGCTGATGAACCGACAGCAAACTTAGACAGCGAATCAACAAATAATTTGCTTGAAATTATGGAGCG
>DAOVUO010000087.1 GCA_030632545.1 Bacteroidales bacterium | reverse complement strand
GGCATTCATGCCGTGCAAACAAATACGACAAATAAATTGGCTTTAGCCAAAACTATCTATTGTTTTTTGGCTAAAGCCGCAAAATCTTTAACATCAATATATTCCGCAGCATGAATGCTGCGGCTAATTAGTCTAAGAGTAGCTAAACTTTAGCGTAATCCTTTCCCACAATAAGCTCAAATGCAAATACCGCTTATCGCTACCCTTTTTTACAACAAAAACCACATAGTGGTTTAATTTTAATAGCCATGGGCATTAGCCCATGGAAAAAATATTGACATAGAATTTAGAACCACAGCGTGGTTCAATATATTTTGTTAAAACCTTACCCTGTACAATGGTTTCCCGAACATCGGGGAATATTTTCTTATAAGTATCAATAGTTTCCCGAACATCGGGGAACTATTGAAGTATTGTAAAGAATTATTTTTCTTCCAACTCAACTTTCTCTAAATAATATTCTAAGGCTAAATTATCTTTATGGTTTTTAGCTAGCCAACTTCGTTCACTATAATTTTGTACAAATTCATTAACTTTTTGCTCATAAACATCAGTGTAACTCATGTCGAATTGCTTAAAAGTATTGAATTTTTCGTCTTGTTTAAGAATTTCCTTATGCTCATCTATCATAGGAAAAACCTTTTCATCCAATGTTAGTAAAAAGCTTGTTTCCATATTGTTTTTCATTGAGTGATTTAGATTATGTTTTGCAATTACAGAATCCCAATCAACCCCAGCAAAAAGTATAAAGCCAATATATAAAGCCCATGAATTTACACGAAATAAGTAGAACATTGAGCCATTATTTTTAATTTTTAGCCAAAGAGTAATTAATCCAAAAACAACTAATATCAAAAAGAAAAACAGGCCAATACGTAAATATGCTAATCCAAAGTACTGTATGTAGTATAAATTACGTGTCACTACGGAAATTAGTAGTACAACATTTTGAGTAATCCATAAATAGCTAACTAGTTGTAAGCTTTTTTTAGATTTGTAAAAATTTAGATTTTGTCTGAAAAAGTAGAGCATAATTGACATGGAAAGCATAATGCTCAAAATCAATAAATAAGTTCCTTCGTGAACAAATTGTTTCAAATCAAAATCGCTTGTATATTCAAATCCAAACCAAATTGTACTTATATCGGTAATATTAACTAATAGAAGTAATACATTTACTGATATAATTAGTATTAATCCTGAGCGGAATTCATTTTTGAGTACAGGTTTTAAATTTTTTGCGTGCGTAAACAATGACTTATCTTTGGTTTTATTTCTAACAATTTCATTTTTGTATTTTTGTTCTTTTGCTAAAATACTATTCTTATCACGTTTAAAATTTAACCAAATTGCGGTAACTAATCCCCAAATAAAAAACAGAAGAGCCAAAAACGAAATATCCTCAAAAATATAATTCCACCAACCCACAAATTTTTCCCAAAATTCATTACTTAATTTGTCAAATTCGGGAACTGCCCATTTGTAAATCCAGAAAAATATATAAAATACAAACGCAGGAATTATTGTGAGTTTGAACCATTTCCAGAAACTTTTACTTTTAACAGTAAATCCTGATTTTTTGGATGAATTACTTTTAATCAAGTTGAAGAGACTAAAATAATCAACAAAAGCCGATAGAAATGCATAAATAGGTGTACGAAAATTATTCCAATGCAGAAATGCTTGAAAAAGAATTAATGATATAATCCATACAACAATTGCTAGGGTAGAGGCGTGGTAGGCAATATATAATGAGCTAAATAAAGTACCTATGCTAATTATATAAAAACCTGTCTTTTTTTTGTCGAAGCCTTTTAAAATAATTCCAGTTAAAAGTACAAACACAGTGTAAATAACTGCATTATTCCCAAGAGCTTGTTTCCAAAATAGAAAGAAAAATAGAAATGCGCTTAAAAAAATCAGAGGGAATTTAATTTTACTTGTCATGTTTTTTTATTTGTGTTTTGAAACGCATTAAAATTATAATTAGTTGTTCGTGTTAGCTTTTTTTCTTTTTTTTTGACAAAAATTAAGCAAACAAAAAAGAGTGAATTTACGTGATTGTTTTAAAGTCAATATTTTTCCAAACAGCAAGTAAACTATTGTGAGTTAGACAATTGTTTTTCCAAATGGCACAAGTGCTAAAATAGCTAGTTTAATATGTTGTTGTGCAAATGGAATTCCAATAATAGTAATAGCAAAAATTAGCGCAAAAACAAGGTGTGTGATACTTATCCAAAATCCTCCAATAAGAATCCAAATAATATTCATTAATAAATTTAAAAAACTATTCGTTTGTGGTGTATCTTTAACTTCAGAGCCAAATGGCCAGAGTGCCAATATTCCTAGTTTCATTGTTTGAATTCCAAAAGGAATACCTATAATTGTTATCATCATAAGTATACTAGATATAAAATATTCTATGGCAACAAATACGCCACCAAAAACAAACCAAATTATATTTCCTAAAATTTTCATATTAAATAATTTAAATAAAAAAGGGCTCACAAAATGTGAGCCCTTAAAGTAAGAATTATTTTATTATTTTACTTCTTCAAAATCAACATCAGTTACATCATTTTCGCCTTTTTTCTCTTGGTTTTCAGCTTTAGGATTGTTGAAATTAGCATCTTGGAAATTAGGGTCTTGTTGAGCACCTTCATTCTGAGCATTGTACATATCCTGTGATGCAGCTTGGAATACACTATTTAATTCTGCAGTAGCAGTGTCAATAGCTTCAATATCCTCGCTTTTGTGAGCTTCTTTAAGCTTAAGCAAAGCAGCTTCAATTGGTGCTTTTTTGTCGGAAGGTAATTTGTCGCCAAATTCGCTTAATTGTTTTTCAGTTTGGAAAATTAAACTGTCTGCACCATTAAGTTTATCAATACGTTCCTTTGTTTTTTTATCTTCATCAGCATTTGCAGCGGCTTCTTGCTTCATTTTTTCAATTTCGTCTGCGCTTAATCCAGATGAAGCTTCAATACGAATACTTTGCGATTTACCAGTACCTTTATCTTTTGCTGATACGTGTAGCAAACCATTTGCATCTATATCAAAAATAACTTCAACTTGAGGTACACCTCTTTGTGCTGGTGGAATTCCGTCTAAATGGAATCTGCCGATAGTTTTATTATCTCTTGCCATTGAACGTTCACCCTGTAATACATGAATTTCAACTGATGGCTGGTTATCAGAAGCAGTTGTAAATACTTCAGTTTTTTTAGATGGAATTGTAGTGTTCGATTCAATTAATTTAGTCATAACGCCACCCATGGTTTCAATGCCTAAAGAAAGTGGAGTTACATCTAATAAAAGAACGTCTTTTACTTCACCAGTTAAAACACCGCCTTGAATTGCCGCACCAACAGCTACAACTTCGTCAGGATTTACACCTTTTGAAGGTGCTTTTCCGAAGAAATCTTGTACTACTTTTTGTATAGAAGGCATACGTGTAGAACCACCTACTAGAATTACTTCGTCGATTTCAGAAGTGTTTAACCCAGAGTCTTTTAAAGCAGTTTTACATGGAGCAATTGTGGCTTGTATTAATTTATCTGCTAATTGCTCAAATTTTGCACGCGATAAAGTTTTTACTAAGTGCTTTGGAATACCATCAACTGGCATTATATAAGGTAAATTTATCTCTGTGCTGCTAGCGCTTGATAATTCAATTTTGGCTTTTTCTGCTGCTTCTTTTAAACGTTGAAGAGCCATTGGATCTCTACGTAAATCAATATTCTCCTCTTTTATAAATTCTTCAGCAAGCCAATCAATAATTACATGGTCGAAATCGTCTCCACCTAAGTGAGTATCACCATTAGTAGATTTTACTTCGAATACACCATCGCCTAATTCTAATATAGAAATATCAAAAGTACCACCACCTAAATCAAACACGGCAATTTTCATGTCTTGATCTTTTTTATCAAGGCCATAAGCTAATGCAGCAGCAGTAGGTTCGTTAATAATACGACGAACTTGTAATCCTGCAACTTCGCCAGCTTCTTTTGTTGCTTGTCGCTGTGAATCGTTAAAATAAGCAGGTACTGTAATAACCGCTTCTGATACTTCTTGTCCTAAATAATCTTCGGCTGTTTTCTTCATTTTTTGAAGAATAATAGCTGAAATTTCTTGAGGTGTATATTTTCTATCATCAATTTCAACACGTGGTGTATTGTTTTCACCTTGAATAACTTTATATGGCATGCGTGAAATTTCTTTACTCACATTACCAAAAGTTTCGCCCATGAATCGTTTGATCGAAAATATAGTTTTTGTAGGATTTGTAATTGCCTGACGTTTTGCTGGATCGCCAACTTTACGCTCTCCATTCTTTAAAAAAGCTACCATTGATGGTGTTGTGCGTTTTCCTTCGCTATTAGGAATTACAACAGGTTCGTTGCCTTCCATTACCGCAACGCAGGAATTTGTTGTACCTAAGTCTATTCCAATAATTTTTCCCATTGCTATTTAAATTTAATTATTTTTAGTTCTATTTATTCGACTTGCTTTAATCAATCACTATGCCAGCCAAAAGAATGAAATTTAGTGTTTGGCGTTTAAGCTATTGAAAAATAGTAGCTTGCTGCCTGTTTAAGATAAGGGTATTAAAAAATAGAGAAAATGACTTGTCAGCTAATAGACTTAATTTAATGAAAAACTGGCATTTTAGAGTAGTTAAACTTATGTTTATTGTCAGTAAATCTGCCAGAACGACATTTTTCCATTAGTCAAGGCTGAAGTATTTTCTCACAGCCCATTCAAGTATTAATAATATAAGTATTATAAAAAACAAGCTTTTTAAATGGATAAAATCATCCACTTGAGTATATTGTGTGATAATGCTTCTTAATTTTACTTTACTATTAATGCTATCCATTAGGTGCTCTTTATTTTCCCAATGTAAATAGCTTCCATTGCTACGATACGCTATTTGACGAAGTAAAACCAAATTTGACTTTGATTGTTGATATTCTATAAAATTTTGAGTACAATAATAACTGGAATTTTCTCTATATTTTTTGCCATTTTCAAAAATCGCTTCGAAAATAAAATTTTGAGATCCTAAGGAATCAGAATAAAAGCTTGTTCTATAATGTAATTCACTAATTTTTTTAAAACTATATATCGAATTGTTAATCTTGATTTTTGGATTAGTTTTTAGTATGAGGCTATCTGCATTAAAAAAATCAAAAACAATAGTTTCGCCTTCTTCTACAATATTTTTATATTTTAAGTAAGTTTTATTTTGTCTTTTAGTAAGTAAATGGGATGCGATTTTATTTACAAAATCCTGAAAATTTGATTGTGTTCCATTTTTTACGTAATCATTTACTGCCCATTTCCATATTCCAGTAGCATTTAAAAAAATACTTTTCTTACTTGGGAATGATACTAAAAGTGGATCTTTTGTAATAATATCTTTAAAAACTCGGTACAACAAAATAGTTGCATCACTTGATAATTGATATTTTGTATATAGTGTTGTAACTTGCGATTCTTCTCGAACTAAATTATTAAAAATAGGCTCAAAACTTATTAAACTTTGTAACGAATTAAATTCAGCTTGCGAAAAATCAATTTGTTTATTTACGAGTGTAGTTTGCTGACCCCAATTATACTTATTGAGTAATTTAAAAATTGTATTTTTACCTACAATAATTAGTTTAGGTATATTATTTAAATCGTTTTCAACTGCAAAGTTTGTCCAATCACTTGAATTGTCGGGCAATTGGTGCAAAATAATAGCATCGGGTTTGAAGTTTTTATTATATTTTGATAAAAGACTAGATTTAACCTCAAAATTGAGATTTGTGCTTAAAGCTTTATAAAAAGCGGCCATATCTGGATGAGGACTGCTACCTAAAATTAGCCATTTAGTTTTTTTATCCTCTACTTTTATAGCTATTTTTCGAGAGTTATTTTTCTTGTTTTTCTCTTCTTGTAAAGCAAGTAATTCAATATCTAAAGTTATAATTTCAGTTTCCTTAATATCTAATTCAATTATTTTTTCAGTAAAATAATTATTTGATTTTACGTAAATAGGTACAGAATAAATAATTTTATTGTCTTTAGATATTTTTAATACCGTTTTTTTTCCAGCCAATTGATATGCGCTTATATTTATTTTAATTTGTGCTTTAGTATTTTTATAAGCAATTTTATTATAAATGATTTTTTCTATACTAGCATCTTTAATTCTATTTTCAGATCCTAAACCAATAGTAAAAAATGGTACTTCCGAAGATTCAGCTAAGTATGTTGGTTCACTTCCTTTATTATAATTACCATCACTCAGCAAAACTATAGCAGCTAGATTTTTGCCTGAGAAATTATTATCTATATAATTAAAAATTTGTGAAATGTCTGTTTGTTTTTCGTTCAACTCGATAGCTTTTTTTCCATTAATTTTATCACCAAATGAAATAAATTTAAAATCTATATCATTATTTAGATTCAATAAATTTTCCTTAAATTTATTGATGGCTACATTAAAGGAATCGGTATTAAATTGAAGGTTGATGGATTTGCTATTATCAATAAAAATAGGCACAATTGGTTTTTCAACATTATTTTTATTGATTTTTATTATTGGTTTTAATAGCAATAGCATAACTAAGCTAAGTGCTAAAAAACGAAAAAGGAACAATATCGTTCGCAAAAAGAATGGAATTTGACTTTTTTGTCCTAAAATGTAGAGCCAATAAGCCAATATAGCAATAAATATAATGCCAATAAAAACCCAATATATTGGATTCAAAAAGTCAATTCCAAAATTCATAATATGTTTATTACAGTGGCATTGCGCCATTAAGCATGATTACTTCGCCAGTAATATAAGTTGATAAATCAGAGGCTAAAAATAATGCGGTATTAGCAACATCTTCTGGAGTTCCAGCTCTACGTAATGGTATCATTTTAATCCATTCTTCTTTTATTTTTGCATCTAATTGTGCAGTCATATCAGTTTCTATAAAGCCTGGCGCAATTGCATTACAGCGTATATTTCTTGATCCTACTTCCTTTGCAATAGATTTTGTAAAACCAATAACACCAGCTTTTGATGCAGAATATACGGATTGACCCGCATTACCACCAACACCAACTACGGAAGCCATATTAATAATTGAGCCTTTACGTTTTTTAAGCATCGCAGGTGCAAAATTTTTAACCGTATTAAACATAGATTTTAAATTTACGTTTATTACTTTGTCCCATTGGTTTTCTTCCAACCTAAGAATTAGATTGTCGATAGAAATTCCTGCATTATTTACAAAAATATCAGGTGCGCCAAATTCCTTAATAACTTCATCTGCAAAATTTTTAACTGCATTAAAGTCACTAACGTCAAATGCAAAAGCCTTTGCTTGAACACCAAAAGCTTGTAGTTCTTTTTTTAATTCTTCTGAACTTTCATCAATTTTTAAATCAGTAAAAATTATATTTGCACCATGCTCGGCAAATTTAAGTGCAATCGCTTTTCCAATACCTTTAGATGCACCAGTTACTACTGCCCACTTGTTTTCCAATAATTTCATAATCTGTTATTTTTGTCTTTGGGTTTTAATTGTTTCGCAAGTATAAAAAAAAAAAAGTATATTAGTGTTAATTTTGTTTAAGATATGAGTTTTTTTTTACTAGATTTGTAGTAATATAAATAGTTGAACTATGCCTCCAAAAATGAGCTCTTTACTTATTGCTGATATACACGATGGAAATGTAATTGTTGCTTATCAAGGGATATTTGATATCTCTATTTTGACTATTCTAGCTCAAAATATTGAAACTAATGTAAATACTAACGAGCGTTTGAAAAAGAAATTATTTAAAATATTTCTTGAATTAGCACAAAATGTTTCATTGTATTCATTAGAAAGACAGAAGCTTGGAGAACATGATATGGGGCAAGGAATTTTTATTATTAAAGAAAGTGATGATTATTTTACTATCGCTACTGGTAATATGGCATCTAATGAGGTTGTAGGAAATATTGTTTCGCATATTTCAAAAATTAATTCATTAGAAAGAGATGACTTAAGAAAATATAAAAGAGAAAGAAGAGCATTGCCACAAGGTGTAAAAGGAGGTGCTAATATTGGTTTAATTCAAGTATCACTCACATCCGAAAACCATTTGGAATACTTAGTTGGTGAGCAGTTTAATGATAGAAAGTTTATTGCCATTGCCACCAAAATAAATAAGTAATGAAACAGTTTTACTCCATCATATTTTTTGCAGCATTACTTTTAGTAAATAATTATACTTATTCACAAGAATTGTATTTTAGATTTGTTCATCTTTCAAATCAAAAGGGTTTGTCGCAAAATTCAATTAGCTCAATTGGTCAAGATCAACACGGCTTTATATGGATTGGTACCTATGATGGATTAAATAGGTATGATGGCTATAATATCAAACTATTTCGTAATGATCCAAATCTTCCTTTTTCTGTAGCAGATAATTACATTAAAACGCTATTAATT
>DAOVUO010000128.1 GCA_030632545.1 Bacteroidales bacterium | reverse complement strand
GAATCATCGGAATGTATTTCGGCAACTTTTGAAAAAAACAAACCAGAAATAATTCTTGATTTTAATATTAAAAACGACACACTCTTAGCTGATGAAGCTCATTTACGTAACGTTTTTATTAATTTACTAGGTAATTCATGTAAATATTGCGAAAAACAAGCAAAAATTACCATTAAAAGCTACCAAGAAAATAGCGATCTAATTGTACAGGTATCGGATAATGGAGTAGGTATTAATAGACGAAATTTACCTCATATTTTTGATAAATTCTATCGTGTTTCAACGGGTGATGTCCACAATATTCAAGGCAGTGGACTAGGATTATACTATGCAAAGCAAATTGTTGAATTTCACAACGGAAAAATAAACGCAACTAGCAGTTTAGACAAAGGAACTAACGTCATAATTAAGTTGCCAAAAACAAACTAATGCTCGCTATCAATTTTATTAAAAAATTTTACAGTATTATACATTTCCACGTAAACCACTTAAGCTTTGTCAAAATTGCGGTTAATAAATGCACAAAGTACTTATAGTCAAGCATTCAATTTAAAGAACGAACTTTAACAAAGTTCTCGTTATTGTTTACAATTACAAAAATGAACCGAACTATTGTATACTGTGTTTTATACAAAATTCAAAATACCTATTTATAGCTATTGAAAAAATAATAAATAAAGTGTATTTTTGAAATAAAAATGCTAATTAATAAATATTCAAAATTAAACGATATAATTTTAGAACGCTACAATTGCATGCCAGTAATTCTGCGTTTTGGAATACAATTTGGTTTTGGCGACAAAACTGTAGCCGAAGTTTGTAAACAATACGATATTGACGCTGATTTTTTCACTGAAATTATTAATATTTTTATTGATAAAGATTATTTCCCACAAACACATTTACAAGAATTTTCGGTAAAAACAATTATTGATTTTTTAATCAAATCGCATCAAGACTACCGCAAAAATAAAATCCCACATATCGAAAAACTCATTGATTCGCTAGAATGGGATTCTTCAGAAACAAAAAAGAATAAAGCATTAATCAAAAATTTCTTTTTACAATACAAAACTGAAGTAATTGAGCACATGGATTACGAAGAAACTATAGTTTATCCCTACTCCATAAAAATGGAAAAAATACTTAATAACGAACAAACATTATCCATTAAAGAATTAAGAAAATATGCCATAAATATATATGCAGACACTCATGATGATATTGAAGAGAAATTACTCGATTTAAAAAATATTCTGATAAAATATTTGCCGCCTTCAAGTAATTTGGAAACAGAACAAATGGTTTTATTTGAAATTTTCAGGCTCGAAAAAGATTTAAATAATCATTCACGAATTGAAGAAAAAGTACTTATTCCTAAAATTAAATTAATAGAAACTGAGCTAAAACAAATGATTTAACAGGAATGAATAATACAAGGTTTTTAATACTAGAAAAAAGCTACATTATTCGGCAGGGAATAAAAACCATACTGAAAGATATAGCAAACGTTAAGATTATTGAAGATACAAACTACAATCTTCCATTAGATTCAATAATTGAGAATACAAATCCCTCAATAATTATTTTTAATTGCAAATTATTAAAAGAACAAGCATCGCTTTATAAAACATTAAAATCCTTCGAGGACAAAATTAAATTAGTTGTAATAAAAGGCACAAACAAAAAGCTTCACAAAAACCATATTTTCGACTTAAGTATTGATATAGATTCAAGTAAAGCAGAGATTTTTAAAAATATTAATCTTCTGATTAACGAAATTAATCCATTGTCGAATGAAGAACAAACCAGCGAACTTTCGGATAGAGAAATAGAAGTACTTAAAAATGTAGCAAAAGGAAAAATAAACAAGGAAATTGCAGATATTCTTTTCATTAGCACTCACACAGTAATCACACACAGAAAAAATATAAGCAAAAAACTTGGAATTAAATCTGTAGCTGGTTTAACCATTTATGCAATTATTAATAAAATTATTATTGAGGATGAACTCGACGAAATTCAATAAAAAAAGGAGCTGAAATAAATAATTTCAGCTCCTTAAAAAGAATAAATGATAGGTATTTACAAAAATAAATTCATTAAGCATAACTGCTAGATATTCTGCATTTTAACTTAAAACTTAACTATTATATTTTATTCTTCACCTTTATAACGTGCATTCAATCCATTAATAACTTCTAATGTAATATTCATAGCCTCATCTGCTAGCAAAATATTACCTCCCTGAGTGGTACTAAAAATAACACTATATTTTCTTTTTGCATTTATATCATTTAATAATGAATATACGCTATCAAATACCTGCTTATTCATTATTTGCTCATCCATAGCTAATTTCTGAGTCAATTGATCGCGTAATAGCAATAAATTCTGCTGACTTTGCATCAATTCCTTTTGCTTAGCTTCCGCTTGACGCTGTGTAATCAAGCGGTTCTCCATTTTTTGCTGTAAATCAGCAGCATTTCTTTGTAGATTTTGCGATTTCTGATCCAATTCAGCCCCCATACGTTGCTGATTATCATTAAATTGCAGGCGTAACTCATTATATAAATCGTAACTTACTAATAAAGAGTCAATTTGAACATAGGCTACCTTAATTCCGCCCTCAACAGTACTTGCAGTACTTACTTCCGCCTCGTCGCTGTCGCTAAACTCTGCTATAAACAAATAGCCAACAGCCAAAACTAAAACTATGTTTAGTATAAGTGATAAATTTTTCATTTTAAAAATGATTTGTAAATTATTGAATTACTACTTCTTAATTAAATATAATTGAAAACTACTCGAAAAAACTAATTTAATATGGGCAAAAGCATCAATTGTTTTACTTTTACCAAATAAATGGCAAAGATAATTTTTTCATTTTTTTACCAAAAATAAAATAGCAAAAACTTATAAAAAATAAAATAGAATTGAAGAATACCCAATGCAAAATATCAATTACAATAAAATATTAGAACGCATTCACAAGGAAATTAAAGGAGATTTTGGAAAGGGGAAACTTGCCAACTATATACCAGCATTAGCTCAAATTGATCCAAATCAATTTGCAATGCATATCACTACAATAGAGGGAAATGAATTTGGTATTGGTAATTTTACACAAGCATTTTCTATTCAAAGCATTTCAAAAGCATACACTTTTACACTCGCTTTAAAACAATTAGACGATGAAATTTGGAAAAGAGTTGGAAAAGAACCATCTGGAAATACCTTTAATTCATTGGTTCAATTAGAATACGAGAATGGAATTCCTCGCAATCCTTTTATTAATGCAGGTGCAATTGTTATTTCAGATATCATTTATGAAGGTTTAGGTAAAACAAAAAATAAATTACTTAAATTTATCAAAAAATTAAGCGAAAATCCAACGCTAATTTACGACGAAGAAGTAGCAGAATCAGAACGTGAGTATGGTGACAGAAATAGGGCAATGGCTAACTTTATTAAAAGCTACGAAAATCTAAGCAACGAAGCCAACGATGTACTCGATATATATTTTCATCAATGCAGCATTGCTATGTCTACACAGGATCTTAGTCGCTCATTTATATATTTAGCAAACAAAGGGAAATCACTTAAAAATAAAGAAATTCTAACTGCAAGGCAGGCGAAACGGATTAACGCCGTGATGCTAACAAGTGGACTTTATGATGCAGTTGGCGATTTTGCCTATCGTGTTGGGCTTCCAGCAAAAAGTGGCGTAGGAGGTGGTATTGTTGCAATTATCCCTAATGAATTAGTTATAAGTGTGTGGTCACCAGAGCTTAATTCGGCAGGAAACTCATATATTGGCACTAAAGCCCTTGAACTATTTACAACTTATGCTTCAAACTCAATATTCTAAATAAAATTAAATCGTTACAAATAAAGCTTACTGCAAAAATATAAACAGATGAAGGAATTATATGTAGGAATAGATATTGGTGGAACAAACACCATTTTTGGATTCATTACAAAAGAAGGTAAATTATTATCAGAACATCGAATTCCAACAAAAGGACACTCAAATATTGATAAATACTTACTTGCATTAAAGAATGCATTAATTAAAAAAGCGGAAGCATATAAGGATGATTATCAGCTTAAAGCAATAGGAACAGGCGCACCTAATGGAAACTATTATTCTGGAAGTATTGAAAACGCACCTAATTTAGAATGGAAAGGAATTATAAAATTCAGTGAGAAATTTTCAGAAATCACACATTTGCCAGTAGTTTTAACTAATGACGCAAACGCTGCTGCAATTGGCGAACAGCTTTTTGGAGCAGCTAAAGGAATGAAAAATTTCATTGTAATAACTTTAGGAACAGGATTAGGAAGTGGAATTGTTACAAATGGTGAAATAATTTATGGACATGATGGTTTTGCTGGAGAAATTGGTCATACAATTATAAATAGAGGCGGAAGACATTGTGCTTGCGGCAGAAGAGGTTGCTTAGAAACTTATGTTTCAGCTACTGGTATTAAAAGAACAGTCTACAAAATGCTTGCAGACAGCATAGAAGACAGCATATTACGTTCAATACCATTCGATAAACTTACAGCTAAAAACATTACAGAGGCAGCATTAAAAAACGATAAATTAGCTATTTTATCGTTTGAATATACAGGTCAGATATTAGGTCAACAATTAGCTGATGCAGTAGCATATACTAGCCCTGAGGCAATATTCTTATTTGGTGGTTTAGCTAAAGCAGGAAAATTTATTTTTGAACCTACAAAAAGACATTTTGAAGAAAGTCTATTAGCAATATACAAAAATAAAATACAAATTCTACCCTCAGGATTGATGAATCAGAATGTTGCGGTACTAGGAGCAGCTTCTTTAGCTATCAAAGAATTTAATTAAAATAAAAAATCCGAGATAAAATCTCGGATTTTTTATTTCTTAAAACGGAAGTTTCATTTGGTAGGTTTTAGTTACTAAATAATCGACCAATTGCTGCTGAATACTCAATTGATTAATTACCTCACTATTACCATAAGAAACAAATTCTTTTCCATCATAAAAAAGAAAAAACCCATCCTGAAAAACGCTTTCTTGTAGGGCAAATTTCCTACGTTGCGCTTTCAATTTGTTAAGGCGATATTTAATTCGCCTTTCAAAATGTTCTATATCTGTCCTAACTCTTTTCATAACACAGAACAATAATAAAAAAAGTTTTTTTTATTAACAAGCCATGGTTGATAAACTTGTTAACAATTAGCTTAAACATTGATACAAATAAGCTCAATACCTGTTGATAACTTTTTTAAATATAAAATATAAAAACTCAAACGTCTAAAGAAAAACACATTAACAAACAATGCTATATTTTTGTTAATATTCTTTTAAAGAATAAATTTTATAATTAATTTCACATAGTTTAAGGCGATAAAATAAACTAGCCAGAAACTAATACCGAAGCGTTGTCATTTAAACGAAAATTGATTTTCATAATTTGCTTATTTTCAAGAACTATATTAAGTTTTTTATGAATAAAATTGATGGCGATTTAGTATAAGGTATAAATTATTTTCAGTTACAAGTTTTACATAAAAAACAGATGAAAACTATTAAAGCAGAAACAATTATAATTGGCGGCGGTATCGCAGGAATTACATCAGCAATTGAACTTATTGAAAAAGGAAAAAGTGTAGCAATTATAGAACGAGATAAACATGAAAATTTTGGCGGACTTGCCAAAGAATCTTTTGGTGGAATGTTTTATATTAATTCTCCACAACAAAAAAAACTGGGAATTAAAGACAATATTGAGCTTGCTAAAAAAGATTGGTTTTCATTTGCAGAATACTCAGAAACAGAGTATTACGGAAAAAAATGGGCTGAAGAATTTTTAGAAAATACCGATAAAATATACAAATGGGTAACTGAGCGGAAAATAGGTTATTTCCCTGTTGTACATTGGGTTGAACGAGGTTTATTTGTACCTGGAAATTCTGTTCCACGTTTTCACATGGTATGGGGAACTGGATATGGGCTAATTGATGCCCTTATTAAGTATATTGAAAATCACCCAAATAGAAAATTACTACAATTGCATTTTGAGCATCGTGTTGAACAATTTAAAATGCAAAACGAGAAAGTTATTTCAATTGAAGGAAAAACTGAAGTTGAAAATGAAGAATTTGAAGCTATTGGGCAGCAATTTATTATTGCATCAGGTGGAATAAATGGGAATATGAAAAAGGTTAAAGAAAACTGGCATAAAGAGTGGGGAACAGCACCAGAGAAAATATTAAATGGTTCGCACCACTATTCTGATGGATTAATTCACGATGAAATACAAAAGATTGGTGGTCAGATTACTAATCTTGACTTAATGTGGAATTATGCTGCTGGAATTCCTCATCCAAATCCAAAACGTCCAAATCATGGATTAAGTATTGTACCTCCAAAATCAGCAATTTGGGTAAATTCAAAAGGGAAAAGAATGGGACCTGTTCCGCTAGTTACTGCATTTGACACTAGATATATGGTTACCAAAATTTGCGAAGAAGAAAAAAAATATTCATGGCAAATTTTAAATTCAAAAATTGCTAAAAAAGAACTTGCAGTATCTGGCTCAGAATTTAACGATGCCATTAAAAATAAAAAACTCTTTGCTTTTGCATTATCATTATTTTTTGGCAACAAATCCTTATTATCCACTCTCGAAAATAAATCCGAAGACTATATTTTAGCTTATAGCATTGAAGAATTAGCCGAAAAAATGAATAAGCTAACAGGTGATAATGAAATTGATGTTGAAACATTAAAAAAATCAATAGAAGGCTACGACCAAAATTACGAGCGTGGTAAAAATATTTGGAATGATGAGCAAATTCGCAGAATTCAACACACTCGTCAGTACCGAGGAGATAAAATTCGCACCTGCAAGAACCAAAAAATTAACGATAAAAAAGCTTATCCCCTTATTGCTATTCGTGAGTATATTTTATCTCGCAAAAGCCTTGGAGG
>DAOVUO010000118.1 GCA_030632545.1 Bacteroidales bacterium | reverse complement strand
ATTCTTTTTAGCTGCCCACTTTAAGTTTTTAAATAATTTCTTATAGGTATGAAATATGGGCAAAAGATATTTTTTTTTGGCGTGAATAAATCCAACTAATAAATTATCGTAGGACTCACCATGTTCTATGGTTTCAAATTCCTCTAAAGTTTTAGTTCTTGGCTCATAAGAAAACTTATCAGCATAAATCATTACTAATCTCATTATTTAAAATTGTTTATTTATATGCTCTAAATTATAAAAAAAAAACCAGTAAAGCTTTTTGCAATCGTTTTAGTTCTTATTTTTGTCAAAAAAAGATGAAACTCCCTGCAAAATAATAAATATTATAAAATTTTAGAACCACTCTATAAAGCTCTAACTTTAAATCCTTACAATAAACTTTAATCTAAAAAAAATGAAACAAACTCTTATAGAAAAAATTATAAATAAGCATTCGAAACATGAATATGTAAAACCTGGTGATATTCTGGATATTGAAATTGACTCAAGAGTAGCACGAGATTTTGGCGGTCCAAGCGTAGTAAAACACATCACTGAAAAAGGATTAAGTATTGATGACCCAAGTAAAACATTTTTCACATTTGATACTAATCCAACAGGTTCAGACCAGAAATATGCTGTTAATCAACATATTTGTCGCCAATTTGCAAGAAATCGTGGAATTAAAGTTTTTGATATTAATAATGGTATTGGTACACATACCTTAATAAATAATGGTTTATCGTATTCGGGAACTACCGCAGTGACTACCGACTCGCACGCTAATATTTTAGGAGCAGTTGGTGCTTTTGGTCAAGGAATGGGTGATGTAGATATTACAGCGGCATGGACTAGAGGCAAAGTTTGGTTTAAAGTTCCTGAGAGTGTAATAATTAACTTGAATGGCAAACGTCCCGAAAACATTACTGCTAAAGACATTGTACTTAATTTATTAAACATTTTTGGGGCAAATAAATTACTTGGTTATTCTGTTGAAATTTATGGTGAAGAAGCGGATAAATTAAGCCTCGATGAGCGCATTACAATATCATCAATGGGTACAGAAATGGGTGCAATTATTCTCTTTTTTACGCCAAATGAAGAGATTCTGAGATTTAGCTCAGAGGCTGCAGGGAAAAAGATTGAACTTGTTGCAGCAGATGCTGATGCAAATTATGCAGAAGTATTTAATATTGATTTATCAACATTCAAACCAAGAATTTCTCTTCCGGGAGCACCGCATCATACGAATGAAATTGAGGAAAATGTAAAAATTAAAATTGATTCAGCCTTCGTAGGAAGTTGTACTAATGGTAGAATGGAAGATTTGCGAATTGTGGCAAATATTCTTAAAGATAGAAAACTTGCCCCAGGTGTTATACTTAAAATTGTTCCAACTACCGATGAAATATGGCGTGAAGCACTTAGCGAAGGTTTAATTGAAATATTTAAAAACGCAGGTGCATTAGTATCAAATGCTGGATGTGCAGGATGTGCTGCTGGACAAGTAGGCCAAAACGGCCCAGGTGAGATTACTATAAGTACAGGAAATAGGAATTTCCCGGGGAAACAAGGTAAAGGCGAAGTTTATTTGGCATCCCCATCTACTGTTGCAGCCTCAGCAGTTGCTGGCTATATAACTACTGTGGATAAAATTCCTGAAAAACCAATGGAATTTTCAATCACAAACCAATTGAACAAGCTTGCACAAAATAAAAAAATACAGCAAAAGCAAACTGAAAAACCAATTACCGCAGAGGGAAAAGCATGGTACATTACGCAAAATAATATTGATACAGATATGATTTTCCATAACCGCTATTTATCTATCACAAAAATTGAGGAAATGGGACAGTATGCCTTTGATAATTTAGAAGGTTACGAAGATTTTGCACAAAAAGTACAGCCAAACGACATTCTTGTTCTTGGAAAAAATTTTGGTAGCGGAAGTTCTCGTCAACAAGCAGTTGATTGCTTTAAAGCACTAGGTGTAAGTGTAATTATAGCAGAATCTTTTGGGTCTATTTATGAAAGAAATGCAATAAACGCAGCTATGCCAATAATGACTTACAACTCTCTTGATGATATTTTACTCGAAGATGGCGATATTTTAAACGTTGACTTTACAACTGGAGTATTAATCAATAAAACAAAAAATAAATCGACTAAAATTAATCCTTTTTACGAAGTACAATTAGAGATTTACCAAGATGGCGGATTATTCTAATGATAATTTGAAAGTTAAAAAAACCGATAGTTTAAACTCTCGGGTTTTTTTATCATAAGCCTACATGGCATCAATTATACAAAACTACTCAAAAAAGACTTTCTACTTTTGTACGTAATTCTTCGCCACGAATATTTTTTGCAATAATAATTCCTTGTGGATCAATCAAAACAGTATGCGGAATTGAACGTACCCCGTAGGTTTTTCCAGCGGCACAATTCCAATATTTTAAATCTGAAACCTGAGGCCAAGTTATTCCATCCTGAGCAATTGCCTCTACCCAATCCTCTTTAGTTTGGTCAAAAGCAACGCCAAAAATTTCAAAACCTTTATCCTTAAATTCCTTATATAAAGCAAGATTCCCAGGATTATCTTTTCTACAAGGACGACACCACGATGCCCAAAAATCAATAAGTACATATTTACCTCTATAATCGGAAAGCTTAATTGACGACAAACCAGCAGTATCTGCCAATTCAATTTCTGGTGCTTCCATACCAATTGCTACACTTTTCAACACTCTAACTCTATCTTCAATTTGCTGAAAATAGATTGAATTACTAATACTGGCATCAAAATGCTGCAAAAAGGAATCTAATTCACTGTATTCTAAAGAATGAGATAAACTACGAATTACTATATATGGTGATATATATGATGCATTATTATTCCAAACATAATTTTGAGAGAAATCCTGTTGCTTTTCATAAATAATTTCATATTCCGCTTCAATTTTTTTAATCTGTGCAGGATCCTGATTTTCCTGTGCAGCCAAATATTGTTGATACAATTCCTGACTACGGACTTCAAATTTACTAATACTATCCTGATAAACAGCATATTCATCATTCACTTTAGAGCCAATAATTGCTGCATTTTTTAAACTATCAGCATGGGCTGTAATACTAATACTAGCATTATCGGTAAAAAAGTTCAAATACTTTCTTTTTCCACCTTTAAGTGCAATATAAAGCACTTTTGGAGATTCAAATTCACCTCTAAATTCAAAAAGACCTTCTACTATTGGTGTTGAATCTAAAACAATCCATTCACCATCCACATAATCTTGTAAAAACACTAAACTATCTGTTGTTCCTGTAAAATTACCGCTAACAACAAATTCTGGATTTCCCTGCGGTTTAACTTCATTTTTATTACACTGAGTAAACAAAAATGCAACAATGGCTAAAAAAGCAAATCTTCTCATTCTTAATAATTTTAGTAACTATTTGGTTTAATATGCAAGCAAATAACTTACAAATGAATAAAAAACATATTGTACACTACGCACACCAAAATAATGCGTAAATAGCAATAAGATAATTGGATAGAATAGAGGATAAATATGTCCGAAAGGTAAAAAAAAATTAAGTAATTACTTCACATTTTTCACTTTTCTAAAAATTTATTTGTTTTTTGCTTATCAACAACCATACAACTATTGGTATACCTATTAACGAAGTAATCGAATTTATTGGTATAATGTATATCGAACCAGGAATCCTAGAAATAATATCGCTAATAATCATAATATTAGCACCAATTAAAATAGTAGCTGGCACAATAATTCGATGTGAAAAACTAGAAAAAAAAGTTCGAGCAATGTGAGGAACAGCTATGCCAATAAAAGCAATTGGTCCTATAAAAGCAGTAACAATTGCAGCTAAAAATCCAGCTAAAACTAAAATAAATAATCGTGTGCGTACAACATGAATACCAAGACTTTGAGCCTGAATTTCGCCAAGCATAAATGCATCAAAATTCCGAAGACCTGCAAACACAAATATAAGAGCAAAAGTAATTAAAATTGCAAACATAAAGGACTGATTAAGGCTTATTCCACCCAAATTACCCATAGACCAAATAGCGTAGGTTTTTACATTGGAAGCCTCTGCAAAATATTGCAAAATATTTACTATCGACGATGCTGCACCACTAAATAAAATACCTAATATCAATAATGTAGTTAAGCTTTTTACTTTTTTAGCAACCATTAATACAATAGATAAAACAAAAGCAGAACCAATTAATGCCCCAATAATTATTGGAAGCATAGCACTATTAAGCGACATTATTCCTAAACCAAAAAATTCAGCACCAAGCATTACAAAAGCTACACCTAATCCAGCACCACTACTAATGCCCAAAACATAAGGGCCAGCCAAAGGATTCTGAAAAGTTGTTTGCATTAATAAACCTGATATTGAAATTGCAGCACCAGCAAATAATGCTGAAATTAACCTCGGTAATCGAATTTCAAACAAAATAATAGCTACTGATTTATCATAAAAATCGGAAAAAAAAGCAGAAAAAACTTGAGTTAATGAAATATCAACACTTCCTAATTTTAAACTCAAAAAACCAAAAATAAATAAAATTACGAATAAAATAATGAATTTAACTGAATTAGAAATCATTGCAATACTTGATAAAAAGTAAATTCACCTTTTTTTTGTATAAAAATATTAACTAAATCCTGCAAAAGTAAATGTGGTTTAGTTACACCAGTCTCCCAAAAATCATTAGCCCCAGAGCTTCTCATCCTATTCACAGGACTATATATATTTTTGGTTTGAAAAGCTTTAAAATTAATCATACGCTCATCTAATTCTGATAATTGATTAAACTCTGTCACTGTTCCAATATTCAGCCAATAATCTGACTGATTACAAACATTAAACACATATTCAAAATCTAAAGTCAATGATTTTGCAGAACGATTATCAGTAAAAACATATTTCCCACCTGCATCTCTAATTAATTGAGCAAAATATGATTCGCCACCTGGCATATACCAAATATCTTTAAAAGGAATATTCAAAAAAACACTCGGCCTATTATTTATGTTAATATCAACAGTCTTTTTAATACTTTGATGAGCGTCTACAATTGAGTCAAAAGATATTTTTGCTTTTTCATATTTGCCAAAAAAGCTTGCAGTAAATAAAGTCCATTCTGCACGACCTAAAGGCGAACTTTCAAGATAATCGTTATTAAAAACAACAGGAATTCCCAACTGCCTAATTTTTTGAGCAATAGCCAAATCGCCTGCTTGTACACCATACATAAAAATAATATCAGGTTGCAAACTAGCTAATTCCTCAATATTAAAATTCTGAGCTGATGGAATATCTACAATTTCATTTTTATTTACTTTGTTCTCGACAAAAGAATTATAGATATATTTAGCACCCGAAACTGCAATTATTTTATCCAAATTATCAATTTCAGCAATTTGTGCTACTTGCGAAGCAGACATACATACAACCCTTTCAACAGGAATTTTTATTTGATGAACATATAAAGAATTAAATTCAGTATTTATTTTATTTGTAAGCAAATATCGTTCAACTCGATTTTGCTTTGTTGCCCATAAATTATTGGTTTCAATCACTAAACCATCAGAATTATTAGCAATAGAGAAGTTTTTTGCATATAATGTCCCTTGTGCAGCAATTTCAAGTTTATCAGAAGACATTGGTGAATTACACGACAATAAAACTAACAAAAAAAATAATCCGAAAAGTTTTTTCATGGCCGCAAGGATGATTGATACTGGTTACTGGTTTACTGGTTACTGGTTACTGGTTTACTGGTTTACTGGTTACTGGTTACCCGTTACTGATTAATTGTTGCGAATTTGAACTTTGGTTCTTTTAACTCATAACTTTTAACTTCAAACTATTTATTATATTCCTCTTGAGTTTCGAGCATATCAAACATTTGATTAAGTATTTCCACTTCGTCGAGCAATAGATTAAAATATGCAAAACGATTAGCGATTAATAAGGTAGTACTTTTTAGTGCAACAATTTCGCTAGATTCAGTCAAAAGGCTTAAACCACGAGCAATAAAATCTTCTTTCTTATAAACTTTATCTCCCTCAAACTCTTTAACTTCTCCTCTTAAAACTATGGCAATAAACTCTTCATCACCCTTTTTAATAGAGAACCTATCATCTACTTTAAGTGGAACTACATTAAATACTTCAGCTAATTTAACCAATGAATACTCAGGAATTGTAAAAAAAAGTGGATTTCTACGTAATTGCTTAACTCTATCAGTAACAAGTGTATTACCAGTAGCACTAGTTCCTTCGAGCAGTGCAAATAATTTTTGCTTAGTTGGGTTCAATCGCTGCAAATATTCGTAACAACGAGCTGGATTTTCATTAAAAACTATCTGAGCAGCAGTAGTGTACACTAATTCATGAGAATGATGTAGACAAGCAAAAATTTCGTCAGGCATTTCTGATTTTCTAATAGATTCTAATAATGCGCTAACTTCCTTTTTGTTCCATAAAAGAATATCCTTCAGTCTATTAGTTTTTGTAACAACTTGTTTTTGAGCTCCCTTTTTCTTATGAGTTTTACCTAAAAGTTCAATAGTTTTAGTTCTTGTCCAAGTATTTATCTGATTAAAATCAGAAACAATCACCTCTTTAAGTCGCTGAGTATAACCTAATTTGACAATATTTGTAATACTACTCAGTTTTTTTAGTTTCTGGCTCAAAGATAAATTATCAAATAAAGGTACAATTAACTGTTTTATATCCTGATCCAAGAAATTATCTATCAGTTCAAGCGCAAAAATTGTATTCGCACCTAATACATTTTTCTTTATTATAGAAATGGTAGAAGATTTATAAATAAAGCCCAAAAGATTAAACAAAAGATCGTAATTAAAGTCACGCTCCAACTCTAGCGACTGAATAAATTTAAAAGTGAATTTTGCATCCTCAGATTGCTCTATAACAACTTCTAGATATAATATTCGTGCAATTAGCTCCTTTATTTTATCAACAATTACTTCACGCTGCTCCTCATTTACTCTAAATCTACAAAAACTTAAAGCTCTCACCACTGCATCCTGGACTTCCTTATTTGGGAAATCTAAATGTTTCAACAGCACATTTTTAGCAGTTGTAGTGCCAACTTTTGCGTAAATCTCTATAATTCTGAGCAAAATACGCGGGTCGACATTCTTTTTACTAAAGTTTTTCTCTAAAGTACTAAAAGTATCCTTATTTGCCTCTGTAAGTACAGCAACCACAGTATGACTATGAGCAGGGCTATCAATAAAAGCTGATACTTTTTTATTCAAACTAGCCGAATTAATCCT
>DAOVUO010000159.1 GCA_030632545.1 Bacteroidales bacterium | reverse complement strand
CACACGCTTAGATTAATGCAAAATACAAAACGCTTTAATATTGTACTTATAGTTTTAAGTACTATAGTTTTATCAATACTTATAATTTTACTGTATTACAGAAATAATGGCACTATTCAATATTCATTAGGAAATTACATCAGAATATCTTCTATCGTTGTTGGAAGTATGCTTGGTTATTTTACTGAGATTAAGGTATTCAACTTTTCGGTAGAAGCAACAAAAACAAAAAAATGGATTCGCTATATTATTGGACTAATAGGTGCAATTGGTATCATTGCAGGCATTAAAGCAATTGGTTTAGACAGTGAAATTTTTACATTCACACGTTATTTTTTAGCTGGAGCATGGATTACGCTTTTGTTTCCATTGCTTGGGAAATTATTTGGATTATTCACTAAAGATTGAGAATCAATAGTTCCCCGATGTTCAGGACAGACAGTTAAATATTCGTATAATTTCGAGTATGTCAGTGTTTTAATGTTCAAGAAATTTGTATTTATAATCATCTGTAATTCAATTAAAATTAACTTCGCAAAGTAGTATTAGACAAGAGCCCTTATCAATATTTTTTTACTAAAATTTGTTAAAAGAAAAACTAATCAATAAAAACTTTCTATTTTTATGCTGTACTAAATTAAATAAACTATGGCAAAGAATATATCTGATAGCAGTTTTGAACAAGAAGTATTACAATCCGAAATTCCTGTTATTGTTGATTTTTGGGCAGAATGGTGTGGCCCATGTAAAGTTATTGGTCCTCTTTTAGAAGAATTAGATAACGATTATAAAGGCAAGGTAAAAGTAGTGAAAATGGATGTTGAGGAAAATCCTGCTACTCCAGGAAAGTTTAAAATTAGAAATATTCCAACTGTTTTATATTTCAAAAACGGCAAAGTAGTTGATAAGCAGGTAGGTGCTGCCCCTAAAAAGAAATTCGAAGATAAACTACTAGCATTAATATAGTTATAAGTATACAATTAAAAGCTTTTTGTCGAGACATAGATGCACAAATACATACCATACGATAAATAGTTCTCACTAAAAAAATATCTGAAATTTAATTTTTTATTACGCTATAATCAAATCATTATAGCGTTTTTTTTATGCAAACAAAAGAAATTGGAATAAATAAACAAAAAAATAAAAGATAAATACTATCTTTAGCCAATAATCAAATGTAATTCTTATTTCCCATGGACAAAATTACGTTCGTAAGCATTAGTAAGTGGAAAATAACAGGTTCCTATATTACTACTATCATAAGTGTTTCTTTAGTTCTGTTTATGATTGGATTAGTGGGTTTACTATGGATTAATGCCCACCGAATATCAAATCATGTAAAAGAAAATATTGGCTTTTCAATAATTTTACAACGTGATGTTAAGCAAGTAGATATTCTTCGTCTGCAAAAAGAGCTCGATGCCTCTAGCTTTTCCAAATCAACAAAATTTGTTGATGCAGAAACCGCTGCACACGAACTAAAAAATGAGTTAGGTGAAGATTTTGTTGATTTTATAGGCTACAATCCTCTCCTAGCTTCAATAGATGTTAAACTAAATGCTAAATATGCCAATTTAGATTCAATGCGAGGCATTAAATACCATCTACTCAACTATTCGCAAGTTCAAGATGTTTATTACCAAAAATCCTTAGTCGATTTAGTAAATAAAAATGTAAAACGCATAAGTGTATTTTTAATCCTTTTTAGTATAATTTTCATTTTGATAGCCTATGGATTAATTAGTAATACAGTTCGTTTAAGTGTATATGCACAACGTTTCTTAATAAATACTAAAAAACTTGTTGGTGCAACAAAAACTTTTATCCGACAACCATTCCTTGTCAATAGCATTGTTAGTGGGGTTATCGGTGCAGGAATTGCCATGTTTTTTCTCATAATTGTAGTTACAGCGATACAAAAAGAATTTCATACAATTGTAAAAGTATCAGATTTTGGATTACTTTTGCTGGCTCTAATGATAATTGGTGCTGCCATAACAGGCATATCTAGTTATTTTGCAGTTAATAAGTACCTTAACTTGCGTAGAGATGATTTGTATTATCAGTAATTGAATAGAAAAAATGGCTCAAAAAAACATTAAAGAAGAAACGGTTTTTATCAGTTCCGAAAAATTTGAATTTGCTCTACAAAAAGAAAATTATATTCTCTTAGCTATAGGTTTTGCAATTATTGTAGTTGGATTTTTACTTATGATGGGCGGTAAAGTAGATGACCCAAATATGTTTTTTCCAAATAACGACCCAAGTCAAACTCCAGAAATATTTAGTTTTAGGCGTATAACTCTTGCACCAATAGTTGTTGTATTTGGATTTATGTTTGAGATATATGCAATAATGAAAAAACCAAAGGACATTAATATATAAAGTACTTATCTTTTACTAAATAATTAATCAAGAATGTTTTTATAAAATGAATTGGATTGAAGCAATTATTTTAGGTTTAATACAAGGTTTAACGGAGTTTTTGCCAGTTAGTAGCAGTGGGCACTTAGAATTAGGGAAAGCAATATTAGGAACAGCAAAAGAACAAAGCTTACTTTTTACAGTAGTTGTGCATGGAGCAACTGTACTAAGTACAATTGTTGTTTTTAGAAAAGAAATATGGCAACTTCTTCTAGGACTTTTCAAATTTTCATGGAACGATGAAACTATATATATTGCCAAAATTGCTTTTTCGATGCTTCCGGTAGCCATAGTAGGTTTATTTTTTAAGGACTATGTTGAATCAATATTTACTAATTCAAGTATCATATTAATAGTAGGAATAATGCTATTAATTACAGCCGTATTATTATCCTTTACATATTTTGCTAGAGTAAAAGAAAAAGACATTAGCTTTAAAGATGCTTTTATAATCGGAATTGCTCAAACTTTTGCAGTAATGCCAGGAATATCACGTAGTGGTGCAACAATTGCTACAGCACTACTATTAGGAAATAAAAAAGTTGAAGCTGCAAAATTCTCATTTTTAATGGTATTAGTACCCATACTTGGCGAAAATTTCATTCAGTTGTTTAAAGGAGAATTCACTAATGAAGTAGGAATTGGCGCAATACCTCTAATTGCAGGTTTTCTTGCTGCTTTTACTTCAGGACTATTAGCTTGTAGCTGGATGATAAAAATAGTTAGCAAAGGAAAACTTTTATATTTTGCAATCTATTGTGCTGTTGTAGCGAGTATAGCAATTATTTTTTACTTTATTTAAAAAATGGAAAAAAAACAAGAATACGATTTTATAGCAGGAGAAATATTGTTGTTTGACAAGCCTTTGCAATGGACTTCTTTTGATTTAGTAAAAAAAGTTCGTGCCACATTAAAACACCATCTTAATGTCAAGAAAATAAAAGTTGGCCATGCTGGAACACTAGATCCATTGGCTACGGGTTTAATGATACTTTGCACTGGAAAAAAAACTAAAAAAATTGAACAAATAGTTAATACAGAGAAAGAATATATCGCTCAAATAGAATTTGGTGCCACCACGCCTAGCTATGATAAAGAAACAGACATTAATTCAAGGTTTCCTTTTGAACATATAAATTTAGAGAAAATTCAGAAAATACTTAAAGAGCAATTCAGTGGAGAAGTTGAGCAATATCCACCAATCTTTTCTGCAAAAAGAGTTGACGGGAGAAGAGCCTATGACTTGGCTCGAGAAGGAAAAACCCCTGAACTAAAACCATCAATAGTATATTTTTATGAGACTGAAATATTAAGTTTTGAATCCCCTAATTTAAATATAAAAATTAAATGCAGTAAAGGTACTTATATTCGGTCATTAGCATACGATTTGGGTAAAGCTTTAGGTAGTGGTGCGTATTTAACTGGATTACAACGAACAAGAATTGGTGATTACAAGATAGATGATGCACTAAGCATACATGATTTTAGAGAAATTATCGATGAAAACACAATAAAAAGCTAAACATTTACGTTGCAAACCACGTGTGAGTGTTTTTTAAAATATATAGAGATAGATTAAATATTTGCCTATGAAATTATCAGAATTTTACTATAAATTAGATGAAGACCTAATTGCTCAACACCCAGCAAAACATAGAGATGAAGCAAGAATGATGGTTTTGCATCGTGACAAAAAAAAGATTGAACACAAAGTTTTTAAGGATATTATTAAATACTTTGATGAAGGAACAGTTTTTATATTTAACGACACAAAAGTTTTTCCTGCACGCTTATATGGCAATAAAGAAAAAACAGGTGCTCAAATTGAAGTTTTTTTGCTTAGAGAGTTGAATAGCGAAAATAAACTTTGGGATGTATTAGTTGACCCAGCACGTAAAATTCGTATCGGAAATAAACTGTACTTTGGCCAGAACGAAGGTTTGGTTGCAGAAGTTATTGACAATACAACTTCTCGAGGAAGAACTGTTCGTTTTTTATATGATGGCCCCTATGAAGAATTTAAACAAAAACTACTAGAACTAGGCGAAACACCTATACCAAAGCACATTATACAACGCACTGTAGAGCCAGAAGATGAAGACCGTTACCAAACAATTTTTGCACAAAACGAAGGTGCGGTTGCAGCACCAACAGCGGGATTACATTTTAGCAGAGAGCTTTTAAAACGTTTCGAAATTAAAAACATTAAACAAAGCTTTGTTACATTGCATGTTGGCTTAGGTAATTTCCGTCAAGTTGAAGTAGAAGATTTAACCAAACATAAAACTGATTCGGAACAAATTGTGATTACTGATGAAACTGCAAAAATTGTAAATACTGCAAAAGATAATAGAAAAGCAATATGTGCAGTTGGCACAACAGTTATGAGAGCAATTGAAACATCAGTTTCTACACAAGGATATTTAAGTTCATTCGAAGGTTGGACAAATAAATTTATCTTTCCACGTTATGTTTTTAAAGTACCAACTGCAATGGTTACAAATTTTCATTTGCCACTTAGCACCGCATTAATGACCGCAGCAGCATTTGCTGGATTTGATTTTCTAATGGATGCCTATAAAGTAGCTCAAAAAGAAAAATACAATTTCGGAACTTATGGCGATGCAATGCTTATACTATAAAAAGCACATATAAAACTTAGTTTTATAATTCAGTTTTTAAATCTATTACGGTTTAAAAACTGAATTTTTACATTTTACAACAAATAATGGAACTCGAATTAGAAAAATTTCTTCAACAAGCAAAAAGCTACTCAATTATTGATGTTCGTACTCCAGCGGAATTTGATAAAGGGCATATTCCATCTGCATATAATATTCCATTATTTAGCGATGAAAAAAGAGCTATTGTTGGTACTATTTATAAACAAAAAAGTAAAGAGCTTGCTATAGAGAAAGGTTTAGAATTTGTTGGGCCTAAATTATTGTCCTATGTAAAAGAAGCAAAAAAACTAGCTAAAAACAATAAAGTCCTAATCCACTGCTGGAGAGGTGGAATGCGTAGTAAAAGTATGGCATGGTTATTTAACACCTCTGGACTTGAAGCTGACACATTAATTGGTGGTTACAAGGCTTTTCAGAAAGCCACAAAAAATTATTATTCAAATCAGCTAATACTCCGAGTTATTGGAGGTAAAACAGGAAGTGGAAAAACTGATGTAATAAAAGCACTAGAAAACATAGACGAGCAAACTATTGATTTAGAAGGAATTGCAAACCATAAAGGTTCAGCATTTGGGCATATTGGTGAGAACAAGCAACCTACAAACGAACAATTTGCAAATAATCTATATTATGCTTTCAGAAAGTTTAATACAAATAAAATTATTTGGCTCGAAGATGAAAGTCGCTCAATAGGTAAAGTTTGGCTACCCGACCAACTTTATGCAAAAATAAGAGAAGCCAAGACAATAGTCCTTGAATCGTCGGAAGAAGAAAGAGTACAACGTTTAGTCAAAGATTATACAAATAATATTGAGGAGAATAAAGCCCAGCTAAAAAAATCGGTACTAAAAATTGAAAAACGGCTAGGTGGTTTACGTACACAAAATAGTATTAAAGCTATTGACGATGGATTATTCCACAAAGCTGCTGCTGAAATTTTGGCCTATTACGACAAAACATACAGTTATGGATTGAGTCAAAGGGATAAAAAAACATTGTTAAAATTTGATAGAAACAAAAAGAATGCAGAAATTGTAGCTTTTGAAATTAAAAATTTAAAGTTTTAAGACAAATTAATGAAACGTATCCTTTTCCCAATAGAAATTAACGAAAATCAGAATAATTCTTTTGTCTATGCTGCTAAATTAGCCCACTTTTTTAATGCGGAACTGATATTACTAAATTCGTATCCTTCCTTTGAGGCAAAAGAAAATTTCAATCAGCATCAGGAATATATAAGAAAAAATATATTTAAATTAAATGAAAATATTGAATCTCTGAAAAAACATTATTTAGAGCGTTTTTCGCCTATT
>DAOVUO010000520.1 GCA_030632545.1 Bacteroidales bacterium | reverse complement strand
GTATGTAGCATTGGGCTATCTACAGGAGCTAAGTATTGGATAAGTTCGGGTTTATATAGTTCGATATAAGTAACAATGGCTGCACAAGGCTGCGCAATTACGGTTTTTGGATTGTTTTTTTTAATATGCTCAAGATATGATTTTACTGTTAGTTCAGCTCCAAAGCTCACATCAAAAATAGCCTCAATTCCAAGCTCTTTTAGCCATCCATTTAGGTTTAGATATAAATCAGGAAATCCAGCAGCTACGGCTGGTGCAGCAATGGCAATTATTTTTTCGCCAGCAATAATATCATCAATAAACTTCTGAAAATCATCTACATAATATCTAGCATCATGTGTGCAAGCTTCTATACATTTTCCACAAGCTATGCACATATCAGCATTAACTTCTACTACATCGCCACTGCCATTATTGCAATATTTTACTGGGCAAGCAGTAATACATGCATGGCAATTCAAGCATTTATCATTATCAACTTTTACTACTTGCCTTAGTGATGTTGATTGCATAGGTGGCGATTTTTTTTACATAATGAAAAATAAAGGTATTGAAATTAATTAAGCATAAAAAATATTGCTGATAATGTTTTTAAGCTTTGTCCGATTTATAGCTTTAATGTTTTCAAATAAAGAACATTAATATCTACAAACCTGACAAAACTCATGTTTTTTAATTGCTTTTATTGGGCAAAATGATTAATTATTCACACTTTCTTTTGTTTGCCAAATAAGAATTATCATTCCAATACGTGCAATTAAAAAAGTAATAGCTCCAAAAAGTGTAGTTAGTAAAGAGACTTTTAGTCCTCCAGCCATAATACTTGGTGATATGTCGCCTGCGGCTTGTATGGCATCAAACGCACTAATTAAGCCTAGTGTTTGTCCCAAAATGCCCCAGATTAGTGTAAACCACCCAAGCGAGGCTATTAATGCAATAGTTTTTTCACTGCTCTCTTTGCTAATTATTGCTTTTACAAAGAGTATTATCACTAGAATAAGCAAAAATAAAATAGGATACATAAAAAATGGACCGCCTTCGTTTAGTTTGATAATAATGTTTGAAATCATAATAAATAAGTTTTAAATTAATACTGAAACAAATATAAGCACAAACTTGCTCGCTAAATTTTTTATGCGATACTTGGTAAGAAAAGCGTGGGCTTATACCAATTTAGTCCTTTGAAACGAATTTCTAATAGCTACTTTGTTTTCAATTTGTAAAATCGCTTGCTTAATTGGTATTTCGTCTATAAAAGCTAATGTGTTGGCGGAAAATATGTATTATTGTATTAGTGAATTTATTGAAAGTATTAAATGCTAAGTTTGTTTTACTGCATTTCCTTTTTTGGATTGCAGTGTGGTTCTTTTTTGTTTATTTTTTTAGCTATAATTCTGATAATACTGCTTATGTAACATGGTTTTCGAGCTTTTTGCTGCCAGTAACTATGATTATTACCTATTTTGTAGTTTATTTTTTAATTCCCCAATATTTACTAACGAAAAAATACCTACTATTTGCTCTATACAGCTTTTACACACTGGTTTTCTCTACCTATCTAGTTGTACTAACAATATTATTAAGTTTTGTTTTTTTATCAAATCTTAAGTTTGTTAATATGCCGCCAATGAGTCGCAATTTTGCTTTTGTGCTTATTTTGGTGTATTTGGTTGTAGGTGTGGTTAGTTTTATTAGTTTATTAAATCATAACTTTAATGCAGTTTCTCGGAATAGGGAGCTAGAGAATAAGATTCTGGACACACAATTACAAATGAAGGAGCAAGAGCTACAATACCTCAAAAAGCAAATTCATCCTCATTTTTTGTTTAATACGCTAAACACTATATATGGCTTTGCCTTGAAGCAATCTAAACAAACTCCCGAGATTATTCTAAAGCTTTCGAACTTGTTAGATTATATATTATATCAAGTTAATAAGCCTAGAGTGAGTTTAAAGGAAGAGATTTTGCACGTAAAGGAGTATATTGAATTAGAAAAAATTAGATTTCAGGATACTTTAAAGCTCTCGTTTAGTTTTGACGAAATAAATGAGAATGTTCAAATTGCGCCTATGTTGCTAATTCCTTTTGTCGAAAACGCATTTAAACATGGGAGTTTAGTTGATGGTTATTTAAAAGTTGATATTTCCATTATTCTAATAAATAATGAATTAAAGTTTATGATACGAAATACTGTTTTGCATCAAGAAAATGCTTTAAATAATATAGGAATTGGACTTGAAAATTCGAGGAAGCGATTAGATTTGAATTACAATGGAAACTATGATTTGCAGATAGAAAATAAGGATAATTATTATATAGTTGAGCTAGTAATTGCAAATCTTAAAGAAAAAAATGAGTTGGGATAAAGTTGATGATATAGATTCAATAGTT
>DAOVUO010000389.1 GCA_030632545.1 Bacteroidales bacterium | reverse complement strand
AGATTTGTTTGCAGACTATTGTAGTCAGCTTTCGAAACTTTATTCGGAGACTGACAGACAAGATAGTGCTTTATTTTATGCAAGTTTGAGTTTGGGTGTGGCTCGCAAAGTACGATCTAATTTGAGAATTATGAGGGCATGCGAGCAGCTAGGAGAGGTCTATTGGGTTGTTAAGGATTTTGCAAAAGCTTATCAATATGCAAAAATTGTAAATTCATATAAGGATTCTCTTTATAATGAGCAGGTTACGAAAAGGATTGCAAGTATTGAGTTTACAAAGGAAGAACTAAAGAAGCAAGCGGAAATTGAACTTCTTCAAAAGGATTTAGAAATAAAAGATAGTGACAATAAGAGAATTATTTTGTTAAGTATTTTTCTTGGTTTAGGGGTAATAGGAAGTATTATTTTTATTATATTTTTTAATCGAAACAGAAATAAAATTAAGCAGTATAATAAAAAGTTGATTAGAACAAATAGTTTAATCGAAGAGAAAAATAATGAACTGAAAGAGCAAAGTATGGAGATGGAAGTACAAGCTCAAAATTTACAAAATCTAAATAATGTATTAGAAAATCAGTACAAAACTTTAGGAAAAAAACAGATGCTTATTACTGATAGTATTAATTATGCACGTAGAATTCAGCATGCTTTAATGCCCGATGAGCTTACACTTCAAAGAGTATTTAAAAATTATTTTATAGTAAATATTCCAAGAGACATAGTAAGTGGTGACTTTTTTTGGTTAGTAGAAAAAAAGGATGTAACATATTTTGCAGTAGCTGATTCTACTGGACATGGCGTTTCTGGGGCTTTTATGAGTGTATTAGGGATATCATTATTAAATGAAATTTTAAATAATCCAAAATCTGAAAAATTGGATTCTGGGATTATTATTAACGAATTAAGAACTAAAGTAAAAGAATCGCTTGGGCAAAAAACTATTTCTGATAATAAAGACGGACTTGATATTTCGTTTGTGAAGATTGATAAAAAAAATCATGTATTAGAGTTTGTTGGTGCACATAACGATTCTTATATGCTTGGGAATAGCGGACTTGAGGTAATTGAGTCTCAGCGTATGTCTGTTTCTGTTTCTCGTAACGAAAAAAGTTTTCAAGCAATAAAGAAGCCTTATTTACCTGGTTCAAAGTTATATTTTTCGACAGATGGTTTTCAAGATCAATTAGGAGGCTCTAAAGGAAGGAAATATTTCAGGAAAAATTATAGAGACTTTTTATTTTCAATTTCTTCTAGGACTTTTAACGAGCAACATGATAGTATTATCAATGAGCTTAAAGAATGGCAAGGAGAAAAGTATAAGCAAATAGACGATATTTTAATTGTAGGACTAGAATTATAGCTAAAATGCATTGGTTTTATTTATCTGATATACAAGGAAAAACTTTTCAGTTACCTGAATCTGAATCTAAACATTGCTCAAAAGTACTGAGATTAGATAGGGGAGATACTATTTTTGTTACAAATGGTAAAGGTAGCTTGTACGAATGCAAGATTTTTGACGATAATTCAAAAAAAACTACCGTAGAAATAATTAACGAATTCGTAAATTATCGAAAGAGAAATTATAAATTACATTTGGCAGTTGCACCTACAAAAACAAACGACCGTTATGAATGGTTTTTAGAGAAAGCAACAGAAATTGGAATTGATGAAATTACACCTATTGTTTGTTTTCATTCAGAACGAAGAAAAATTAATCAAACTCGTTACAATAAAGTATTAGAGGCCGCAATGAAGCAGTCATATAAAGCATATCATCCACAATTAAATGAAATTGTTTTATTTGATAAAATAATAAAGAAGTATAGTGATTTTGAACATAAATATATTGCACATTGTTTAGATGGTGAAAAAGCTGGATTTTTTCAATCTATAAATCCTAATACTGAATCTATTGTATTTATTGGGCCTGAGGGTGGATTTAGTCCTGAAGAAGTGAGTTTAGCTATTTTAAATGGATTTGTACCAGTAAATCTTGGACAAAGTAGATTGCGAACAGAAACAGCTGCTATTGTTGCTTGTACCGCTGTGTCAATAATTAATCAATAAGTATTTAAAGATGCGAGTAGTTTTAATTTTTCTTTCTTTTTTTTGTTATGTCTCAGTTTTGGCTCAAAACTATGAATTTAAAATAGCTTTATTGAAATATAAGGGTGGTGGCGATTGGTATGCAAATCCTTCGTCTCTGCCAAATTTAGTGAAATTTACAAATAAAAATTTAGGTACAAATATAAATCCTGATATCGCAGAAGTGGATGTTTCAAGTCCCGAAATTTTTAATTATCCATTTACGCATTTAACAGGACATGGAAATGTTGTATTTAGTGCGCAGGAAACTCAAAATTTAAGGAATTATTTGTTTAGTGGAGGCTTTTTGCATGTAGATGATAATTATGGTTTAGACGAGTTTGTTAGGAGAGAATTTAAAAAAGTGTTTCCTGAACTGGATTTAGTGGAATTGCCTAATAATTTCCCCCTTTTTTCGTCGTACTACTATTTTGCTGATGGATTACCAAAAATTCATGAGCATGATGGTAAGCCAGCACAAGCTTTTGGAATTTTTAAGGGAGGACGTTTAATTTTGCTTTATACTTATGAGTCAGATTTAGGTGACGGATGGGAAGATAAACAAGTACATAATGATCCAGAGGATAAAAGAATGCAAGCATTAAAAATGGGGGCAAATATATTGACTTATGTATTTACTCAATGAGTAGAAAAACTGCAAATTAGTTTTCCTGAATTGAAAAAAAAATTGTAATATTGCGGCTCGTTAGAGAATAGAAGAAATATTAAATAGATAGAAGGATGGACCTAATAAAAGTTGCGCAAAACGAGTTTTTGGCACAAAACGAAATTCCGGATTTTAAAGCAGGCGATACAGTTACTGTGAATTATAGAATTAAAGAGGGAAGTAAAGAGCGTATTCAGGCTTTCCGTGGTGTAGTAATTCAGCGTAGGGGTGAAGGCTCTACTGAAACTTTTACAATTCGTAAAATGTCTGGTAATGTTGGTGTGGAACGTATTATTCCTATACACTCGCCATTTGTTGACAGTATTATAGTGAACAAAAAAGGTAAAGTTAGAAGAGCTAGAATTTTCTACTTTAGAAAACTTACAGGTAAAAAAGCCCGTATCAAGGAAAAAAGAAATTAAGGAAGATTTTCTTATAAAAAAAGCTGTTCTATATGAACAGCTTTTTTTGTTTTTTTATTTGATTATTAATCTTTCTGTATAAATTTCGTCTCTATTCTGTAATACTATTAAATATTTTTGCTTCAAAGATATGAGCCACAAAATTCTTAAAATCAATATATTTCTATAAGCTGCATTGCAAAAAATGATTATCTCTATTGTGCTTTAATTTAACTGTTTGTGTATATTCAGCTTATCAGTAGCAGGCAAAAGCCTGCAAGAATAATACGACTGAGGCCAAAGAAGCCTCAGCCGAACGTGGGCTTCTCATATTCAAGCCCTTTAGGCTTATAGCTATCATTTTTTACATAAAAACCACAAAGTGGTTTAATTTTAATAGCCATGGGTGTT
>DAOVUO010000251.1 GCA_030632545.1 Bacteroidales bacterium | reverse complement strand
AGGTTCAGTTGCCCCTCTACCAGAATATCCAATTCTGCGCGATTTTACTCCATTACGTACCAAATAGTTTCGTACAGCTTTGGCTCTATTAACAGATAATTTTTGATTATGCTCATTAGAGCCTTCATTATCTGTATGTCCAACAATTTCAAGTTTAATATTGGTGTTTGCGTTTAAGTATCGAGCTAATCCAGATAATTGCTTTTTGCCCTCAGTTTTTAAATCGTATTTATCAGTATCAAACATAAGTTTAATAGTAACTTTATTAAGCAAAGTATAATCTGGATCTAGTAAAAAATCATGATAAATAATTGAATCAGCAGTAATTTCACGTAAATCAATTAGCGTATCCACCTTGGAATAATTAGGCGAACTGGCCGTAATTTTGTGAATTCTATCCATTGATAGTCTAATATTGTAATTACCAGCAGAATCCGAAGGAATAAACACAATAGATTTATTTGCCTGAACATCAAACAATTCTGTTTGCCCAACAATGGGTTCATAAGTGAGCAAATCACGTAATTTCCCTTTTAAAATTATATGTTTTGAGCTTTTGCAATAACCATATAATGTGATTGTTGCAAGCTGCTGATAGCCTTTAAATTTTATTTTCAAACCCAAGGTAGAAGTACCAGCTTCGAAAGCAAAGTAAGTAGCATCAAAAAATAAAATAGAACCAGGTTTGATAATTTTTCCAACTATATCTGTAGGAATTTCAAAATTTTTAGGATTCCCACCTACAAAGTTTAATTTTTCAATTTCAAGTGGAATGTTTGAAACATTTTTTAATAACTTAGTTTTTAGCTCTTTCTTTTGTGTTGGTAATAAAGTACCAAAATCAATCAGTTTATCATATATTTCAAATGGTAAATTTATCGTTTCGCCATAAATTGGGACTCTAATAGTGTCGCCAGTAGTTACTATATTCACAATTGCGCTGTCTTTTCCTATTTCGTGAGATACGTATGAAAATTCAACTTGATGGCCTGAACGTGGCTTAAGAACATAGGGTGGAAATCCGGATACTAGATTAAATTTATTATGCTGAAAGTCCTCAAAAAAAATACTTTTAATTTCAATAGAATATTTATTGGGATTATAGATATAATCCAACACAAATTTACTAGCACTAAAATTTTTAAAAGCTGGGCCAATATGAACTACTTTAGCTTTAGGTAAACCACCCACTATTGAAAAAACAGAGTCGGATATATCTGTTTGCCTGTATCTTTTATATGTAGACCAGATATTTATATCTTTCCTATTTGCCGAAACAATTTGTGTTGCTTGATCATTAAAATCTATTGATTTAATTTGCTTTTCTTCTTGAATTTTAAATTGGAATTTTAAGTCAGGATAGCTAAAAAAGCTAATTCCCTCTTTATTTAAAACAGCAATCCTATCACCCTTAGGGTCTATGGAAACAGACTTGGCTTTTTTAATTATTTCTTCTTTTTTTAATACTAGTTGTGTCAATAAATCAATAACAGTAATAGTTCCATCAGATTCAGCTACAATCATATAATCATCGTCATCATATACTTTTATATCAACAATTTCTCTGTAAAACCTGAATTTTTGGACTTCTTTAAAATCACTTAATCTATATAGTTTAAGCTCTTTGCGTGAAGTTACATAAAGAATAGAATCATATTCTAAAAAGCCAACATGTTTAATACCTACGGTAAAAGGACTTAGTTTTTTTTGTAATTTAGCCGAATTGAGATTCCATACTTTAAGTTTTCCTTCCTGATCGGCGGTAGCAAAATATTTTCCTTTTGGATCGAAACTAGCAGCGGTTATACGCCGTTTATGGAGTTTGCCAAAGCCAATTCCTAAAATCTTATGTGCATATATTTCTGATTCTGAAGTAAAAGTACTAATGTCGTATAATTTTATTTTTTTTGGAAAAACTAAAGCAAACTGGTTTTCTTGCTTATTTATTCTAATTTGCTCAACCCTTTTTTTGCTTTTATGTTCTCGGTAAGTCAATCCGCTACTTTTATCAATAAGAGCAACATAGTTTTTTCCATTCACATAAATTGTTCTGTTTTTATTAATAAATTTAACAAAATCAATAGAATAATTTGCCTTTATTTCAAATTGTTTATTTGATGCTCTCTGATTATCAATGCGTACTAAGCAATTGTCGCTAAGCGTAAAAGGAACAACAAAGTCTAAATTGAATTGCGATGCATTCCCCATAAGTTCATACGAAAATCCACTATCTACACTTAAAAATGATGTAACTGAATCAAATGGACTCACCCCTTCCCACCTAACTTTACTTTTTGTGGCAACACCAAATTCTTCGCCACCATTGGGATAAACAACTTTCAGATTTCCTTTTGCTGTGTTTTTAGGTGGATTTCCGCCATAAATAAATACTGGTTTTACAACACAAATATTTGTAAAAAATTGAATTCTATCGCCAATAAAATTTGAATCTTTGGGTGTATATAAAACTTCAAATGTTTGCTTTTGACCTTCTTTTAAACTAAATGGAATTTTGCCCCCATCCTTGAGTAAAAAAGTTCCTGTTGAATCCTTTTTGGTATAAGAAGTAATATTAAAATCACCATTTAATGCTTTTACCGAAAATACAATTGTACTTGAATCGCCTGGCTCCAATAAGCCAAAATCTATTAAATTAGTATTCAGTTTTAATGAACGAATCATGTGCTGAGGATACTCTAGCTCAATATTGCGTATTATATTCTCATATTCTATTGATACGCTCGGCTTCTCGCCATTGCACAAATATGGAATTTCCCATTTAATATAGCCTGGTATAGTGCCAAATATTGTACTTAAAATTTGAATATAAACTGCTCTAGCTTGTTCATTATTATTAATATTTGGAAAATTTCGAGTTTTTAAATCTTTTGAAATATCCTTTAGTATTTGAGGCATTCGCATTCCTATGGTTATAGGAATAATTTTTACATTTTGTTCAATAGCCATACTTGTAATAGCTTTCAAACTGCCAGAGCCTAATCCATCAGTAAGAAATAAAACCACTTTTTTTTCATATTGTGCATTTTTACACAATTTAATTGCTCCTGCTGGTCTTTTTATTAATCCTTCGTCGTAATTAGTTCCACCATAAGCTTGTAGCCCATCTATTGTACGAAATAATTTGTCTTCATTTTTTGTAAAATCCTGATTTACATAATTATTATGATCAAAAGTACTTATTGCAATTTCAGCAGCATACAAAGGTGTCATGGCTACAAAAGTTTTAGCAGCTTCTTTTGCTATTTCAATCCTACTGCCCAACATTGAGCCCGAAACATCAATAGTTAATACAATTGATACATTTTCGTAGGATGTAGCCTGAACTGGTTGTTTTAACCTTATTACATCTAGCTTATTGGTAAAGCTCATAATTGAAAAATCAGATTTTTCAACATCGCTACACAAATTCATTACTGAATCGAAAGTGAGAAAGTTGGCTTCAACAATTGGCAGATTCGTAGTATCAATATTGAAGATAAAAAATTCTTGTGATTTAGTTACTAAGGAACTAAAGACAATAAATAGAATAATAAGCTTTTTCATGTATTATTGTGTTAGTTGTTCAAAGATACTTATTGAAATCCGTTTTGCCTATATAATGCTTACAGTCTAAACACAAAAAAAAAAAAAATATTATCAATATAACCTTAAGTTTTTTTAATTGTTTTCAGATTTAATCGTGATTAAACAATAATGCGAATTTTGTCAAAGTTTCGTTTTAAAATTGAATTACTGATTATAAGTTCTTTATCTATTTATAAAGCGCGATTTTATCAAAATTAAAAGGCTTTTCTATCAATAGTTCATCAATACAAGCTACGTAAATCTTTTTATTAATGCAAAAACACTAAGTAACAAAATTTGATGTAAAATACCATGCTTGACTTTAAACTAGAGTAATTCAAGTATTTTAGCCAAATTATTTTTCAAAGTATCAATTTCTCCATCTGACAATGAATTAGTGATTTTATCTTCACAATCGTTGCGAAAACGAATAATACTTTTTTTGAGAATCTCGCCTTTATCAGAAAGTTTTATGGTAATCTCTCTCCTATCCTTTTGACTTAAATCTCGTTCCATATATCCTTTTTTTACCATATTATCAATTATGCGGCTTACTCTGGATAGCGACACTCCCATTTTACTAGCTATGGACTTACTGTTAAGTGTAGTACAGTTAATAAGTGCTTTAGTGAAATTATATTCAGAATCCGAAATATTTAAATTTGATACAAATTCTGTGTCACTTTCTATACACTTTTTCTTCAACTCATAAACTAAATCAATTATTCCATTCATTTTATAAATTTATATACTTTATATACGTAGATATTGTCATAAACATATCTGTCATGTCAAACAACATTAAAAAATAAAAACATAAAAGTACAAAATATAAAAGAAATAAATACATTTGCCAATAACAATATTTGCCAATGGCAAATAAACATTAACAAAAAAAACTAAAAACAATGAAAAATTATTTAATTGGTGGTTTGGGTGGTTTCGTTTTAGGAATAGCATTAACATTTTATCTTGTATTTGCAATGTCGGCAGATTTAATGCTTTTAGAAGACGAATCGCAATACAATTTTGAGCAAACTGAAGCAAAATTAAGAGAATCAATTAAGGCACAAGGATGGGTTGTTCCAACAGTTCATGATTTACAAAAAAGTATGGCTAAATTTGGACATGAAATAAAGCCTGTAAAAGTTTTTGAAGTTTGTGAACCTAACATCGCAAATAAAGTTTTATCAGCAAGCGATGATCGTATTGTATCGTCGTTAATGCCATGTAGGATATCAATTTACGAGAAAAATGATGGCAAAACATATATTTCGCGAATGAATTCAGGACTTATGGCACAAGTTATGAGTCCTTTAATAATCGAAGTAATGAGTGAGGCTTCGGCACAAAATGAAGTAATTTTAGAAGCAATTCTAAAAAAATAGATAAATTAGGTTTTAAAATAGCTTCGGCGGTAGTTTAATTTCAGACTATCGCCGATTTTTTT
>DAOVUO010000367.1 GCA_030632545.1 Bacteroidales bacterium | reverse complement strand
CGGGATTCGATACTTTTACACAGGATTATCATAATAATGAAGCTGTAATATGGACATTGTCAGAACCTTATGGTGCAGCCGATTGGTGGCCTTGCAGAAATAATCTATTAGACAAATCGGATAGCATACAAATTGCAATTACTTGTCCTAAAAAATACATGGCAATTGCAAATGGAATATTAAGCGAAGTACATGAAAATGACACAACTAAGACATACGTATGGAAACATAATCACCCAATTGCTACTTATTTAGTTGCGTTTGCGGTAACAAATTACATTCAACTTGATTTATATTATGACCATTTAGAAAATGACTCAGTTTTAGTTGAAAATTATATTTATCCAGAAGATAGTGCTTATGCATATCAAGGAATTGCATCACTAGAACCTGCATTTAAACTATTTAGTGAAAAATTTATGCCTTATCCTTATGCAAACGAAAAATATGGGCATGCGCAATTTAGCTGGGGCGGCGGAATGGAGCACCAAACTGTTAGTTTTGTAAGTAATTTTGAATTCTATTTACTCGCTCATGAGCTTGCCCACCAATGGTTTGGCGATTATATTACTTGTGGAAGCTTTCAGGATATATGGCTTAACGAAGGTTTTGCTGTGTTTGCTGAAGGACTTGCAACAGAAGAACTATTTAGTAATGAGGATTTTATAGAATGGAAAAAATACAGAATTGGCCGTATAACTTCACAAGCTGGAGGATCGGTATTTGTTGACGATACTACCGATATTTGGCGAATTTTTGATGGAAGATTAAGCTATAGTAAAGCTGGTATGGTTTTGCAAATGCTACGTACACAAATTGGGGATTCGGCTTTCTTTAAAGGTGTTAGAAATTATTTAGCTGATGAGAAACTGGCAAACAATTTTGCATTTACCAGCGATTTGCAAAAGCATTTTGAAGCCACTAGCAATAAAAATCTAACGTACTATTTTAATGAATGGATTTATGGTGAAGGATTTCCAATATATTCCATAAAATATTGGTTTGAAGGAACAAAAGCCAATATTTACGTTCAGCAATTTACATCAACAAATACAGTCCCATTTTTTAAGTTAAAAGTCCCATTTTTAATTGAAGGGACTTCACAAGATACAATTATTTATTTAGAACAAACATCAGATATACAATCCTTTATAGTTGACTTAGATTTTGAACCAACAAATATCTACTTCAATCCTTTCTATGATATTATTTCTCAATGGCAAAAGAAGGAACTCAAGTTTACAAAGAAAAATTATATTATTTACCCTAATCCTGCCAAAAACAACATAAGTCTTTTGTTTAAAGACTCTATTGGCGAATATTCACTTAAAATTTATGGTGAAAATGGTGTTTCTTACATTAAAAAAGATGGCCTGGCAGAAAATGAGCTAAATATCAATATAAGCAATATAAAATCAGGAGCTTACATAATAGAGCTTAAGCTTGACAATGAAATAATTAAAACTAAATTTGTAAAAAATTAGCATGCTTTGACCGAATTATTAAACCCAGTCAAAGCTTGGAGTGATACAAAATTTGTCTTACTAATTTATCTTTATTTCGTGGCTCATTTCCATTACTTGCTTATACGAATAACTAACGCCACAATAACGATCCTCTGATAGATTGATAGCTTTTTCAATTTTATCTAAAGGCAATGTTTTTCCCTGTTTTGCAGTAAATTCAAAAGTCAAATGAATTTTATAGAAATGCTTAGGATGTTCCTCAGTAACATCACCATCGGCATGAACAGCAAAATGCTCAATATCTGGCTCTACACGCATTTTTCGTAAAATAGAAATCACATCCATTGCAGTACAACCAGCTAAAGACGAAAGCATTAAGGCTTTAGGTCGAGGGCCTTTGTCTTCGCCACCTACTTTTTCGTCAGCATCAATGAAAAATGTGTGCCCACTTACATGTGTTTCAAAAGCCATTTTCCCAGTCCATTTTACAGACGATTTATCTTTGCTCATATTCTTAAATATTTATAATTTGTGCAAAAATAAATTATAATTGTAACTTGTAGAGTTAAAAAACACTTAAAATATCTCAATTCACTGATTTATAAATACTAATGCCAATGAGTAAAATTGAAATGCCACATTGTGAGTTTTGTGTACAAAATTTCAAATCGATCTTCAAAAGCTTATCAGATGATGAGCTTGAGTCTGTAAATTTTGAAAAATCGTGCCGACTATACAAAAAAGGTGATGTTATATTTCACGAGGGGAACAGAACTAGTGGATTTTACTGTGTTAGTTCGGGTATAATTAAAGTTTTTAAAACGGGAATCGAAGGAAAAGAACAAATTATCCGATTTGTAAAAAAGGGTGACATTTTAGGCTATCGCTCTCTCATAAGTAAAGAAGCAGCATGTTCAACAGCTAAGGTTATAGAAGAAACTATTCTATGTTTCATTCCATCTGAAACTTTATTCCAATTAGTAAAATCGAATATTGATTTTACAATGGAGCTAATGCAACGTACTGCTAAAGAGCTTGGTGAGTCCAATAAGTTTTTGATAGATATGGCACAAAAAAATGTTAGAGAACGCTTGGCCTCAGTTTTGATAATGCTTGCTGAGACATTTTCACTTGATGATAATAAAATTCTTCAGATTACATTAACAAGGGAGGAATTAGCAAATATAGTAGGCACTGCAACAGAGTCTGTAATTCGTTTGTTATCAGAATTTAAACACGATGAGTTAATTGATTTGAAGGGCAGAAAAATTATTATCAAAAACCTAGATGAATTAGAAGAAATAAGTACAATGTATCTGTAAATACAAACACACTAAATAAATTTTAAACAAATGAAAAGAATAAGTTTCACAATACTATTTTTTATAGCTTACTTTGGATTTGCTAATAGTCAAACTTCAAAACTAGCTTACCTTAATGCAGATAAAGTGTTGATTGACATGCCTGAAATAGCTGCAGCCGATACTCAACTAGTAAAACTAAACAAAGAATATAACGACTATGTTGAGCAACTGAAGACTAACTACGCCCAAAAGCTAAAGTTTTTACAAGAAAACAAAGAAACTCTTTCCAATATTATTTTTGAACAAAAAGCAAAAGAACTAGCTAGTATTGAGCAGCAAATTGCAGATTTTCAGCAAAAAGCACAACAAGACTTGCTAAAAAAACGTGATGTATTATATGCACCAATTAAAACAAAGCTTTTTGCAGCAATAGAGGACGTTAGAAAAGCTAAGGGTTATACAGATGTTCTTAATAGTAGTACTGGGCTTATTTTAGCTACTGATGGTAAAAACAATATTGAAGCAGAAGTACGCAAAAAACTAGGACTAAAATGAGTACTTGGCTTATTTTACCTGCCGCAGGTAGTGGAGAACGAATGCAAAGCACACTGCCAAAGCAATTTACTCTTTTAAAAAATAAGCCTGTAATTATTCATACTTTAGAGAAATTCATAAGTGCAATGCCTCAAATTCAGGTAATTATTGCGCTAGATAAAAAATATTTTGATTGGATAGAGCAGAACAAACTGCTCTATTCTGTTTTAAATAAAGTTAGACTTGTTGAAGGTGGCGAAACTCGCTTTGAATCTGTAAAAAATGCTTTATCACTTATACCCAATGGCTTTGTCGCTATTCACGATGCAGTTAGACCTTTAGTTTCTGAAAAATTAATAGTTAAAGCATTTGAAACAGCAAAAGACAAAGGAAATGCAGTACCAACAGTTCTACTTAAAGAAAGCATTAGG
>DAOVUO010000529.1 GCA_030632545.1 Bacteroidales bacterium | reverse complement strand
GGGTTACTTGTTCCGCCACCGATTATAACTACTTCACCAGCTTTAAATGCTTGTTTTACGTACAAAGGACTGTAATATTCCCCAATTGGTTCCATTCGTATTGAAGTAAATAAACGAGATGGCTGCCCAATACTTTCGAAAGCAGAATGTAAAGCAATACTATTTATTACCGTTGCAAGCATTCCCATATAATCGCCTTTTACTCTATCAAATCCACGTTTTTCACCTGCTAATCCACGAAAAATATTTCCTCCGCCAATTACAATTCCAACTTCAACGCCTTGTTGCGCTAGTTCTTTTACTTGCTCGGCATAATCCATTAATTTATTTTCGTCAATACCGTAATCCTTTTCTCCTTCGAGCGACTGACCGCTTAATTTTAGTAAAATTCGTTTATATTTCATTCTAATCAATTTTAAATTATTATTTAATCAATTTTTTCACCTTGTTTAATACGCCAAAGTTTTAGATTTCGCATAAAAACATTATATGCAGATAATGCAGAAACCACAAAACCATGCTTTCCGTCTAAAAAACCAGCTCTTAATATATAATGTCTAAAAAACCGATACATTGGCTTTATGGCTAAATGAAATAATGTAACATTTTTCACCTTATTCACTCTATCATTTGCGCCCCATGTTGTATATTGATTCATTTTTTGCTGATAATCAGGCCAATTCTTATATGTATAATGGACTAATTTATTTTTAAGTCGGCCAACTTTACCCGATGTTTCTACTTCAGAATGGACTTCCAAGTCCTGATATCTACATTTTGATTTTCTAAACAAACGAATAACTGCATCACCTTGCCAACCACTATAGCGTATTAGCTTACCCATAAAATGATTAATTCGACCAATCCAAAATGCAACATACTGCGTATCTGACGATAAAATTGCTTGTATCTCTTTTTGTAGTTCTGGACTTATTCGCTCATCGGCATCTACAACCAAAATCCATTCATGCGAACATTGAGGAATTGCCCAGTTTTTTTGAGCTCCAGAATTCTTATATTCATGTATCCAAACTTTATCGGTATATTTTTTTGCCAATTCTACTGTATTATCAGTGCTAAAGGAGTCAACAACAATTATTTCATCAGCAAAAGCAACCGATTGTAATACTGCTTCTATATGTATTTCTTCGTTTTTTGTAGGAATTAAAACTGAAAGTTTCTCCATTTATATGATTTTATTTTAGCTATAGCTTACAAAAATTTATACAAATATAGCAAAAAACATAAATCTTTTATATGAAGAAATTCTAATGTCCTAGTCAATATCAGAATATATAAACAAGCTATAAAATAGAGCAAAAAAACTTGCACCAGCTTGCGATTCAAAAGTATCTTCAGTCAGCATGGAAATAGACATAATAATAACTAAAATTATTAAATGCTGTTTTTTAAGCCCATATTTAAAAAAGGGAAAATAGAGTGAAAACAATACGACAATTGCACCAATCAATCCAAAACCCACAAAAAAGCTCAAAAACTGATTATGAGTTCTTAATCTAAATTGATGTTCGAGCATGGTTTTATCCTTTATATATTGTGCTTGATAAACCATAGGCAAATCGCCTGTACCAACACCTAGCCAAAAATTATCTTTTATTATATTAATTGCCGTTTGCCAAAACACAAAGCGCTGAGTCAAGGAATGTCCCGAAACATTTTCCTTATTTAATAAACGGTCAAATTCCCAAATTAAATTATAAATCCGATTATAAATTGCAGATTTTTCGACAGAAATATAGTTTGCCACTCCATTTTTAATGTTTTCAACATCCTGCACCGAAAGCTGTGCTAAACCAGCAGAATCCTTAGTTAAATTAATAGAAGTCAAATATCTATACAGAGTGTATTTTAATGACTCCCCCTCGGTACTTTCATTAATTTTAAGCTGATGTTGTGCGTTCCAGCTACTGATTATTATTTTTTCGTTTATATCAATACCAACAAAAAACCCATTTTCTTTTGCCCTTACTTTAAGATAATAATTTTCATCACCACTAATACCACTTTCTAAACAAACTTGTTCAAATGATTTTTTAGGAATAAAATCACTCAATACATTAGCAAAATATACTAACGGAATAATATAAATAACAGCAATGAGAACCCAAGTATGTTTGAATTTTAAATTATGAAAAATAAAATAACTGAATGTAATTACGAAAGCGACCAATGCACTTAAAGAGCTAATAAACAACAAATAACTAAATAAATACACAATTAATACAACACGAATCCAAGTGAATACATTATAATGTGATTTTATTAATTCGATGGCCT
>DAOVUO010000421.1 GCA_030632545.1 Bacteroidales bacterium | reverse complement strand
TGGCTATGTATAGTGCGAATTTTAACCGACAAACTTCAAAATGAGCATGTAGCCAAGGTTTTTATTTTTACATTTAATTCAAAAAATCAAAATGCAAAGCTTTGTCGGTGTTTTTTACTTGTAAATTCCTCCAAACTTGCTACATAACCCGCATTACATATAGCTATTCTTAGCAACAGCTTTACTTTCTTTAATTATTTTTTCTGAAAACTCATCACATAACTGCAAAAATTCATCTAAAGCAGTGGCAAATTCTTTTAATTTCACCCATCTATTCCATGTGTCTGGATATTTTTCTTTTACTTTAATACTATTGAACAAAGAAGCTGTTTTTTTTGCAAATTCATGTGATATCTCAACATTCATTCCTAAATTATTCAATTGAAATGAAGAAAAGCCAATATTAACTTCTCCGTTTTTACTTACTTGTAAAAGAGTAATTTTAGCACCACTTCCATTTGGGTCAGGAAATTTCACAACAAACGTAGATTGTCTCCAATCAACCACATAGCCTTCATATTTATATCTTTCTAATATACGTTTTGCAATTTCTACATCTTCTTTATTAGTATTTTGTCTTAATAGTTCAAAAAAATCTTCTTCGGTAAGAGTTATCCTTGATTTCTTGTTAGGCTTGTTTTCATTAAAATTTGTTTCGATTGATATGGTGCTTGAAGTGTTATTTTCTATTTTTATTACCGCTCTTGTAATTTCTCTTGTCCTTGTTATTAAATTTGGAATGACGATAACTCCGTTTTCATTAAATGGCTCTTTATATATTTGAAGTTCAACCAACCCTAATGTAAAAAGCAATTGAGCTGAATTTGATAAATAATCAACCATTTCTTCTACGCTTTCTCTGATTCCATCACCAACAATTAGTAATAAAAACCTTCCACGTTTTAAATTTCTTTCAATATTGTCGATTAAATTTAATTTAGATTGTTCGTCTTGAGGTTCATACTTATTGATAATGTCTAAAATTCCAAAATTTTCAGAATTTCTTTTCTTTATTTCATTGTTAAAGTCAGTAAAAGTCCAATTTGCAAGCTCTTTTGCATAATCTAAAATTTGACCAACAACTTCTCTTTTAGCTTCTGGATTTCTCCATAATTTAGTTTCGACAATTGTTATATAACCATCTGGGGAAATGAATAAATTATCAATACTACCAACATTTGTGGAAATTTCCCGACCTAATGATAGTAAAGGGGAAAATCCTACTTCAATATCATCAATTGGTAATATTTGAGGGTTTGATTGAATTAATTCTTGAAGCCAATTTTCTTGAAATAATTTTTCTGTTAAGGGAATTCGTTCTAATTTTCTGGTCAATTTATCAGATACAATAAATGGTATTCCTTGACTTCTGCTTCCTTTTACAATCATTGTTTCCTGTGTTTTAGTTGTTGCTAACACCCGTATAAACACTATTGCTTTTATTTCACCAATAGTTGCGCTCACAATTTATTATACCAATTTATTGCTTTTTAATAAAATATCCAAAGAACTGCATGTTTATTCTTAGTTTGGCACTATTTTTTGAATAAAAATGTAGTCGCACAATTCTGCAAAATAATACAGTTTGTAGCATCGGCTATACATGTTAGCTTATAAGCAACTTTTAAATTGCAAACACTTGATATACTGCAAGCTACCAAAATATTATAATAACTAATTTTATTCAATACATAGTTTTTATAGATTACAAAAATACAGCAAACCACTTATCTATAATATTGTTGATAGCCATGTTTTACATAAAAACTCTCTTTGCATTAGTTTTATTGATGATGCAATAAACATTACAATTATAAAATTCGGATAATCAATCTACAAAAAAAGTTACTGCTAAAACAAGACGTATTCCTTTGATACCAATTGTTTTGCTTTTAAAATGACATATCAATTTGCAACATATATACCGACTTTGCTTTTTGGGTCAATTCGGCTACTTTCAGTGAACAAAAACGGCCATGCTCAGTGAACAAATTTTTCCTTTGATCTCATTCCAATAAACGAGTACTAATCATGCGTTTAGCGTTTAATAAAAATAAAGTCGCCACCTTCATCACCAGTAGCTTTTACTTCGCCATATTGTGGTACTTGCCCGTTGGCACTATTATTAATTACCGCAATTTTAAAACTGGCAAATAATTGCTCCGACGATAAATATTTTTCGGCATTCTCGTCTAATCTTTTTACTAAATACTCAATAAACACACTTTTATCGGGAACTTCGCTAAGTGCGCCGCTTGTCATTGCCTTTCGACTTGGAAGTTTATTTAGCTGATTTACTGCGGTAGATGCATTTGCAAAAGCATTTCTACTTTTAAAAATTCCACCACCAAAACAGGCATCAGTAATTAATAAACTATGTTTGGCTGGTATAGCTCGCATGTAATCTCTTATAGTTCCGTTTGAAAGCCATGTTCCTCTATTGCCTCTTTCAGCATCGCTTGCTAACCAATAACCTTGCTCAAATTTCTCGTCCCAATAACCATGTCCAGCATAAAATATCAGTAAATTATCCTCTTTAGTGATATTATCGTAGTAAAATTCTAAAGCTTGTGTAATTTCTTTTCTGGTTGGATTACTTAGGAATTTAATATTTTGTGATTCAAATGTATAATTCTTACTTAGAGCTTGGCTAAGGCTTTGCGCATCACCTACAGGATTATCTAAATCCGAAATATTCTCATCTCTATAATCCTGTACCCCAATAATTAGAGCATAATATTTTCCTGTTTTTAAGGCAGGTGTATTATTGTTTACAATTTCCTCGTTAAGGTTTGATTTCCTATCAATAGTAAACTCCTTGGTTGTTGTATTTTGCTTTGTATCAGTTGCCGTAACTTTAAATTTATTTTCGCCAATTGCTAAAAATACTTTTGCCGAAAAATTGCCTTGTGCATCTACAAAAGCTTCTTTCCCATTTACAAATACTTCAAATACACCACTTTCGTCCTTTACAATACCTTGTATTACAAGCTCCTTTTTCACTTCGGTAACAATTGCGGCACGAGTAACATTTGGGGAAGTAATTATTATTTCGGGGGCAGTAATATCTGTTGATGCTTTTTTATAATTAATAGTGTATGTGTTGGAAACAGTAGAACCACCAGAGTTTTCGGCTATTATTTTAATGGTGTTATTTCCTTCTAATAACTCAATTGTTTTTTCAATTCTAAAATCACAATCAGCAGTCTTAGCCGGAATAAAACCACGTGAGGCATATCCATTTACAAAAATA
>DAOVUO010000268.1 GCA_030632545.1 Bacteroidales bacterium | reverse complement strand
TCTTCGTAAGGAGATTGAGGCAGCCGATCAATTTGCTTTGAGCTTATCTAAGACTAAAGAAACGAATAAAGGAATTGAATTTTTGCATTTTTTTAGTCCTTTAAGCAAAGGGGTTGTAAATAATGAGTTTGACCCATCTAATAGGCATTTTGGTGTTGATATTGTTTCGGAGCTGAACGAAGGTGTGAAATCTACTTTAGCTGGTACGGTTACATTGGCTACATGGACTTTAAATACAGGAAATGTAATTCAGGTGCAGCACGCTAATAATTTAATTTCGGTATATAAGCATAATGCTGTATTATTTAAAAAGCAGGGAGATAAAGTAAAAGCAGGTGAGGTAATTGCAATTATTGGCAATTCTGGTGAGCAAACAACGGGGCCACATTTGCATTTTGAGTTATGGTATAATGGAACACCTGTAAACCCAAAAGATTATATTGTTTTTTAACAAAGTAATTTTAGTTTCATAGGTGAATACGGAGCAATAATGAGGAGAGAGAAAAAAAAGTGGCGAAGATGATGAAAATTGCTTTGTTGGGTGCAACTGGTTCAATCGGGAAACAAGTATTAGAAGTTGTTCATAATAGACCGCAGTTTAAGCTTGTGGCTATTTCGGCACATACAAATATTGATGAATTGAATCGACAGCAAAAAGCATATTCAGTACCTTATGTGGCTATTTCATCTGGCGTAAGTCGTAATGGAATAAATAAGGAAGCTACTGTTTTTTCAGGTGAAAACTGGTATAAAGAACTTATAGATGCTTCGGATGCCGATATTGTACTTATTGCCGTAATGGGCTTTGCTGGGTTATTACCAGCATATTATAGTTTGCAACTAGGAAAAAAACTTTTGTTAGCCAATAAGGAGGCTATTGTTTCAGGTGGTAGTATATTAACTGTATTGGCAAAAGAAAAAGGAACACAAATTATTCCAATTGATTCTGAGCATTCAGCTATTTTTCAATGTTTGCAGGGCGAGGAAACGAAGAATATACGTAAAGTTCATTTAACTGCAAGTGGTGGTCCTTTTCTTAATTTTTCAGAGGCAGAATTAGCAACAATTACACCCGAACAAGCAATTCAGCATCCTGTTTGGAAAATGGGTGCTAAAATATCTGTGGATTCAGCAACACTGATGAATAAAGGACTTGAGGCAATTGAGGCGCATTGGTTGTTTGGTTTAAAACCAGAGCAAATTGATTTTGTAATACATCCCTCGGCACTAGTTCACTCATTAGTCGAATTTGTTGATGGAAGTATTAAAGCACAGTTGAGTTACCCCGATATGCGAATTCCTATAAGGTATGCATTGTCATATCCAGATAGGTTTGAAGCAGAAGTAGAGCCTTTTAAATGGCAGAATATGGTATTTAAGGAGCTTAATAAAGAGCAATTTCCATCAATTAATTTGGCCATGCAAGTGCTAGAACAGGGTGGAAGTGCGGCTTGTATATTAAATGCAGCAAATGAGGCTGCGGTGCAAGCATTTATCAATAAAAAGATTACATTTGCGGCCATTATTGAGATGGTTAATGATGCATTAAATAATATAAGTAGTATTAATAATCCTAGTTTAGATGATTTGATATTGACTTATACAGAAACAGTAAATTATATAAATAGTAAAATTTAAGGGATAAATGGATATTTTAATTAAAGCGGTACAGCTACTTTTAAGTTTAAGTATATTAGTGATTTTTCATGAGTTTGGCCATTTCTTTTTTGCCAAGCTATTTAAAACAAGAGTAGAAAAATTTTATTTGTTTTTCGATCCGTGGTTTTCATTATTTAAGTTTAAAAAAGGTGACACAGAATATGGAGTAGGTTGGTTGCCTTTAGGTGGATACGTGAAAATCTCAGGTATGATAGACGAATCTATGGATAAAGAGCAATTAGCTAAAGAGCCACAACCGTGGGAGTTTCGTTCAAAACCAACTTGGCAGCGATTATTTATAATGCTTGGTGGAGTACTAGTAAACTTTTTGTTGGCTTTTGCTATATATTGGCTTGTACTTTATACTTGGGGAGATACTTATCTTCCTGCTCAAAATGTAAAATATGGTGTAATTGCTGATTCTGTTGCTAATAATGTTGGAATACAAAATGGTGATAAAATTATTGCTTTAAGTGGCGAAAAGGTTGAGGATTTTGGTGATATTCGTTTGAGTTTATTGCTTGATGATACCGAAAGTATTACTGTAGAACGTGATGGCCGACAAATAGTTTTGCCATTTGATGTAAGCGTAAAAGCTGCTATGATAAAAAGTGAAGGCTTTTTTATTGAACCTGCATATCCGTTTGTAATAGCTGGTTTTACTGATGTTTCGGCATCCGAAGTAGACGGACTAAAGATAAATGATCAAGTTGTTGGTATTAATGGTAAAAACTTACCTTATTTTGGACAGTATCCTGCTGAATTAAATAAATTTGCTGGGCAGGAAGTAAATCTTTCAGTGTTGCGTAATCAAGATACCTTGATAATAAAAAGAAAACTGAGCGAAAATGGTAAAATAGGTGTAGCTGTAAAAGCACCTGCCTATTTCTTCGATTTGGAAGTAAAGAAATATGGAATTTTTGAAGCCATGCCTGCTGGAGTATCTAAAGGACTTAAGAAAATTACTGATTATTTAAAACAATTCCCATTAATATTTAATCCTGAAACAGAGGCATATAAGTCAGTTGGTGGTTTTATTGCTATTGGTAAAATATTTCCGGGTTATTGGGATTGGCAAGCATTTTGGTCAATGACTGCGTTATTGTCAATTATGTTGGCAGTGGTAAATATATTGCCTATTCCTGCACTAGATGGCGGACACGTTGTGTTTTTATTATATGAAATGGTTATTGGACGTAAGCCTAGCGATAAGTTTTTGGAGTACGCTCAGGTAGGTGGAATGCTTATTTTGCTTACACTTTTAATTTTTGCAAATGGTAATGATGTTATAAAATTATTCAGATAAAAGAGTATTTTTATGTATTTTTATGTCTAAATTTATAAAATATATCAACTATGAGTTTATTTTTTCCACTAGGTTTTGTGGGTCCTTGGCAAATTGTTCTAATTGTATTAATGGTACTTTTACTTTTTGGTGGTCGAAAAATTCCTGAGTTAATGAAAGGATTAGGTCAAGGAATGAAAGAGTTTAAGAAAGCTACTAGCTCCGACGATGATGAAAATAAAGAGTCGGAAGCTGATAAAAAAGAAAACGATAAGTAGCTTGTGAGCAAAGTGATTAGAGTTATGAGTGACTAAAGTTATGAGAGGTGCAGTTAATTCATTTTTAATCATTAAACATTAATCATTATCCATTAACCAGTTTATTATGAAAAAAATACTATTTATTCTAGGTATTTTATCTGTATTTTGCTTTTCTTGTTTTGAAGGTCAGGATAAAGGAACAGGCGTTTTTAAACCTAGTTCAGCAGGTAAGTTATACGAAATAATCACTGTAATTGAGCCTGAGCTATGGACAGGTACGGTAGGGGCGCAAATTGAGAAGTACTTTATGCAGCCAATGATTGGATTACCTCAGCCTGAGTCATTATTTAAGATGAGGGATATCAAGCATTCTTCTTTTAACAAAATGTTTAAGTCGCACAGAAATATACTAAATATTCGAGTGTCGGACTATGTTGATTCTGTAGGTGTAAAAATTTTACGTGATTTTTGGGCAAGTCCACAGATTTATGTTGAGGTAACTGCACGTAATCAGCAGGAATTTGATTCTTTAATGGATAAAAAAGGGAATCAAATACTTAATATCTTTTTAGTTGAGGAAAAAAAACGTTTACAGTCGGCCTACAAGAAGATGGAAGACCAATCTATTAGAAGAGCCGTACTAAAAAAGCAAAATATAATAATCAATGTTCCGGCGCAGTACAGACTCGATGTAAATAAAAAGGACTTTGTTTGGATTTCTAACGAAACACCTAGGCTTTCGCAAGGAATTTTAATTTGGACTTATCCATATACCAACGAAAAGCAGTTGACTAAGAATGAGCTAATTTTGGCTCGCGATAGTGTTTTACTTCGCAATGTGCCAGGTGCTGAGCCTGAGTCTTATATGGGAACAGAACATCGTTGGCCGCCAGCATTGTTTAATAAAACACATAATGGTTGTTACGCAATAGAAATGCGTGGCTTGTGGGTTGTTGAAGGCGATTTTATGGGTGGCCCATTTGTAAATCTTACAATGATTGACACTACTCGTGGCCGTATTGTTACTGTTGAAGGTTATGTGTACGCTGGAAAACAAACCAAACGGAATTTTATTCGTGAGCTAGAGGCTATTATTTATACTGCTGATATCGCTGAACCCAGATAGAACGATTGATGATTGATGATTTACGATTTACGATTGATGATTGATGATTGATGATTGATGATTGATGATTGATGATTTACGATTTACGATTGATAATTGATGATTGATGATTGATGATTGATGATTGATGATTGATGATTGATGATTTACGATTGATAATTGATGATTTACTATTGACAATTAATGATTGATAATTGATAATTGATAATTGACAATTGATTATTGATAATTGATAGCTAAAAATTAGCTGAAAGGCTTGTCTCATTTGAGGACACAGCCCTAGGGAATTAATCGGTTGTTTTATTCCGTTTATAAAAAGCTTATGTCTTAATTATAAGCTAAGTAGAAAAAATCAAATTAAAAAGCTTGAACTAATCGACTGATAATTATAAACTTTCTTTATAACATCAGCAAATAAGTCGGCTACCGAAATAACTT
>DAOVUO010000396.1 GCA_030632545.1 Bacteroidales bacterium | reverse complement strand
AGTAGGTCAGTAAGATCGAGTTACTGATAATTATCATTTTAGTTTATTTTTGTTCTTGGTTAAGTGTGTTTATAAAATCAGTCTCTAAAAAACCATTAATTGGATAAACTGAACTTATATCTGCCTGTAAATCTAGGCTTTCGAGCCTTATACTATCTAGAATTTCGCCATTTACGCCTTGACTATATCCAAAATCTATATAAAAAGTATCGGTAATTTCAAGAGTTGTATTTAGTGTATTTAAGTCAATATCAGCTCCAGTATTATTTATAATTTGAAAACTTTGTGCAATTGCAGGAAATTGTATTAAATCAACTGCTTTAATTGTGTCAAATTCCTGTTTATATTTTAACCAAAGCAAACCCGAGGAATCCTCAATGAGAGTCCCAGCATCCAGTTGTGCCTTAAAAATATCTTTTAAACTTGTTTGCTTGTATCCAATTGGAACAGCAGCACTAGTTGTTACCTGTGGTTCGGTACTCAACAATTCTCTATCCAGATTTTTGTCGATACACGCACTAAGTAACAATAATTCAATTATTAATATGTAAAAAAGTTTGCTCATTAGTTTTGCTATATAAACTCAACGAAAACTAAAGTTAATTATTTTTAGCTAAAGTTCTATATTTTTAATACTTCGTTAAATTTTTATAAACTACTGAAATCCATAGATTTACTAAATTCCATTTTATTTACTATGTTGTTTATAACTAGCGGAATACAGTTTTGAAACAGTAAATTTAGTAAATCTTACCGAACCATTGATATTTTAATACTTCGTTAAGTTTTAAGTTAAAACATGTGAATGCCTAAATAAGGTGCAAAATCAAAAAAGTAAAATTTTTGTTTAATTTTGTTATGATAAAAGTTTATGAGTTCTGTGAGCTTTTAGAACCAAACGCCCGACTTGTTTTGTCTGACAAACAGCAAGTTAATGTCAATAAATTTCACTTAAATAAGTAAAACTGTTCAGGTTTGGATGCTTCAAAATCATTAATTATATAATTACTTGTAGATTTAAAGTGAGTAAATACTAAAAATTATGGCTATAAAATGGGGAATACTCGGTGCTGGACAAATTGCAGAAAAATTTCTGTCTGATTTATCTACTGTAGAAAATGCTGAAGCATACGCAATAGTTTCAAAAACACCTAAAAAAGCTAAATACTTGGCTGATAAATATTCTATTAGTAGAAAATATTCTACATACGACGATTTTGTAAAAGATACAGAAATAAAAGCTGTGTATATTGCCACACCGCATAATTTTCATTTTGAGCAAACTAAGCTCTGTTTGGAAAACAAAAAAGCGGTTTTATGCGAAAAACCCATAACTGTAAATATGGCGCAATTGACGGAATTACAAGCCATTGCTGCTCAGAATAAGGTTTTGCTAATGGAGGCTATGTGGACATATTTTTTACCTGCTATAATAAAGGCCAAAGAGTGGATTGATAGCGGGAAAATAGGAGAAATAAACCTGATAAAAGCGGAATTTGGTTTTAAAGCAGAATTTAATCCTGAAAATAGACTTTATAATCCTGATTTAGCAGGTGGTGCTTTGCTAGATATTGGAATTTATCCCATTGCGTTTGCTCATTTTTTTGCTAAAGGAAATACAAAAAGCATTAAAAGCCATGCAAAAGTTGGCCATACAAAAATAGATGAATACAACAGTATAAGTATTGAATACCAAAGTGGTGAAATCGCTGTTTTGAATAGTTCCATTCTATCAACATTAAAAAACGATGGAATTATTTATGGTTCAAAAGGACATATTCAATTATCCGATTTTTGGAAAGCAAAAAAGGCTATTCTTCATACGGAAAAGGAAATAATTACTTTTGAAGACAAGAGAGAAACTTGGGGCTATGATTACGAAGCACATCATTTCGGAAATTTACTCGAACAGCAAAAAACTCAAAGCAAAGTAGTTTCTTTTGAAATTAGTAGGCAAATTATGCAAACAATGGATGAAGTTAGAAAGCAAAATAATATTGTTTATCCGTTTGAATAGTTCTTTGTGTGTATTATGTATTGTAATAAAGACGTTTAATGAATGTAATTACACTTTTTAGGAGGTAAACTCGGAAGGTAATTACACTTTTTGGGAGATAAATCTGGCAATACATTACACTTTTGTGGAGATAAATCATATCTTTGTAACACTTTTGGGGATATAAATCATGGAACGAATATTATACGGACAGTTAATTGAATGGAAAAAAAGTAAAAAAAGAAAACCACTTTTGTTACAAGGCGCACGTCAGGTTGGAAAAACATATTTGATAAGCCAATTTGGTGGAAATGAATACACCGATTTTGTATATCTTAATTTTGAACAAGAACCTGAACTTACAAGCCTTTTTAATGAGAAACTTGATCCAAAAAAAATAGTTGAAAACATCGGCCTTTATCTTGGAAAAAATATTATTTCTAAAAATACACTCTTGTTTTTTGACGAGATTCAGGCAGCACCAATTGTTCTTACAAGTCTCAAATATTTTCATGAACAAGCATCTGAATTTCATATAATAGCAGCGGGTTCACTATTAGGTATAAGCATTGGGAAAACAAGCCCATTTCCTGTTGGTAAAGTAAATTTTATGACACTCTATCCGCTTTCATTTTTTGAATATCTAACAGCTTTTGGTGAAAAGTTTATTGTAAAAAAGCTACGAGAAATGGAAAAAATAGAACCATTACCTGAAGTTATACACGAAAAACTACTCCGACATTTAAAAACTTATATGTTTTTAGGTGGAATGCCAGAAGTTTTGCAAGATTATATTGAAAATAATGATATTGCAAGTGTTCGCAAAATTCAAAATGAAATACTAGAAGCCTATAAAAGAGATTTTTCAAAATATACAGAAAAAAAACAAGCCATAAAAACAGCCGAGCTTTGGAATTCAATTCCTTATCAATTAGCCAAAGAGAACAAAAAATTCAAATATTCTGATGTAAAGAAAAAAGCCAGAACAAGTGCCTACGAAAGTACTATTGAGTGGTTGAGTAATGCAGGTTTAATAAATGTTACAAATAATATTAGCGTGCCCAAATTACCTCTTTCAGGATATGCTGACCAATCAAAATTTAAAATTTATATGCTAGATACTGGTTTATTAGGTGCTTTATTAAATTTACCATCTAGCATAATACTAAAGCCTACCGAATTATTTTCAGAATATAATGGAGCATTTACCGAGAACTTTGTGGCATCAGAACTTGTGGCTGCAGGTTTTGATAAACTTTTTTATTGGACATCAAAAAGCGATGCAGAAGTTGATTTTATAATGCAAAAGGAAAATAATATTTATCCAATTGAAGTAAAAAGTGGTTTAAACCGTAATAAGAAAAGTTTATTGAGTTATGCTAAAAAATATAAACCTAAATTAATATATCGCTTATCACCAAGGAATTATATGCAAACAGAAAATTTCATTAATCTTCCGCTCTATGCAGTTAATTTATTAGTAAAGAAATAGTGGATAAACTGTATTTCGCTCACAAATTAGTTGT
>DAOVUO010000471.1 GCA_030632545.1 Bacteroidales bacterium | reverse complement strand
GTCAGGAGCAAAGTATTGCCGATTACGCAAGAAGCGAAAAGTGGTTAGTAATAAAAATAAATGATTCGCCAGATGAAAACTTCCCATCCATTTCTTCAGAAAAATTTGGGATACTATTAAACAAAACCAGAATTAAATAATTTGAGATTGCAATAAATAAGTATTGTAAAATTGATTCAAAAAACACCCATTGAAAGTAAGGACTAAGCATTTCAAAGGGTGTTTTTAATTAATAAGCAGATATTACAGTCTAAAAATATCCATAAAATCCTCGTCTATTTCAGTTTCTACAATTCCTTGCTCACTTAAAATATCAAAATATGATTTCACTTTTTCAAGTAATTCTTCGCCCGACACATAATTAAAATTTACACGGTCTAAAAACAGCTTAACTCTGTCTACTGGCTGACGCATCATATCATAAGATAAATTTGCAGATTCTGTACGATTTTCGTTAACCCAATTTATTGCTAATTTTAATTCTTCCAGTAAAATTTTCGTAATTTCAGGATTATTGCGAACAAATTCGCCTTTAAGAACAAGTCCTGCATTTGGAAAACTACCAAATCCTTTATTAAATTTATTCCAAATTTCGTTAAACGATACAATCGAAATTTCCTCACCCCTATCTTGCATAATTTTAATTGCATAGCTAGCTTCAGGCTCACGTAAAATTACCGTATCAGCATGACCAGTAACAAAATCAGCATATATTTTTTCTGGGCGACCAAATGGCTGACCAAAAACAAAGTTAAAATCATCTGGATTTAAACCACTTGCTTTAATTAAATATTTTGTAATTTTAGCAGGAGGAGCTTCCTCAAATAATGGTGTATGAATATCTTTTCCTATTAAATCACTAAAATCTTTAGCTTTATATCCACGAGTCAGAATTACAAAATTATCCCAAACAAATAATGCAGGTATTTTCACATCACTATGGCGCAATTTTGCCGAAGTAATTAATGCAGAAAAACTTATATCGGCTTTACCATTAGCAATCCAAGCCAAATGTTTTTCCGTTTCTTCCCAAACTTTTAATTCCTTAATATTTACTGCTTTTCTAATTTTTTCTGATTGCAATAAACGCATAATTACAGGATAAGCAACTGGTGTGGCCGATTGAATCACAACATCTAGTTTATCCGATGGCTTTTCACCCTCTTCATATTTTGTAGGAATTTTATGAAAATAGATCCAAATTTCATTTCTGTTTTTGTGTTCAGATATATGCTCGTAGCCCATTTCCAAAAGCATGTTTATCATAGGAGATGGTTCAAAACGCTGGATTAAAATAAAACCTGAATCCTCTTCAATTTCATAAGCCTTTTTAATAATGATATCAAAAGGGTCGGTGCTCATCAGACGAACATCCAAAATTTCAAAATCTTCTTTTCTCTGTAGCCAATCAATTTGTTCAATTTTATTTGCATTAAAAATGGAAATTCGATATTCTCTACTTTTTTCTACATTAAACTGAAAATCTAATCCTTGTACAACTTTTAAAAGTTCAATAGGGTTTTCGACTGAAATAATTACTAAATTTTCTTGAGCTTTTAAGGCCGATACTTTTTCAATCAATTCGGGCATACTGTCGTTATTATAAATATAACGCTCAATATTTTCGTCCCAATTAATTTGGCTACCTTTTATCTCCTCAGTACCCGACACAGATTTTATACATTCGGGCATACCTTTTATAAGTTTCTCTTCAACACCTAAATGGCGATTTATAATATGTAAAATTTCACAAACTGAAATATCAGTAATTCTTGCCGCATCTTTAAATGTTGCAAACCGAGCCAATGTATTGTACAGAGCAGGATTTTGCATTCGCTTAAATTTTGGTGATAATTCAGCTAAAACTTCTTTTAGTTCAGGATGCTTATCGAGGGTTTCCTTAATATTTGATTTTGCAAAAATCGCTTCTACATTTGCATGTTTTTCATCACCAATTTTTGATATTGCTTCAACAGGACAAACATCTATTGCTTCCTCACAAAATTTTTCTTGTTTTTGATTTTGAGGCTGCATTTTCACATAAGCCATATCTTGGTCATTCATCTCAAAATTATTTCCTGCAACTTCTACACAAGCTCTACATGAAATACATTCTTCACTAACTGTATATCTATTTTTGATCATTTATTGATATATTTTAATATTTAAAGCTTAAATATAAATAATAAAAAGTGTAGCGGATTTTTGATTTTTGAATATATACCAGCTGAAAATCTACACTTTAACTATTGCATTTTTACTTTTTTATATTCTAAGCCGCCTACAATATAAACATTAATTTAGATTAAATAAAAATAAAAACCATGAATAGCAAATCTTGATTAGTGACTGATGATTAGTAATAAAAAATGATAAAATAACACACATAAGATTAAATACCTCAAGGCAAGGTCTTTAGTAAATTACACTTAACATAATTAAAGGACGGAGCAACCCGCAGAACTCTCAGATAATACTGTCGTGCTAAATAAAATTGCTCAGTTTTTTGATAGCTTTGTCCGATTAATGTCAGTAAATTAATGTAATTCCAGTCATATAGCTTAAAACCAGATGATTGCACAAGATGCTTTTCGGCTAATAGATAATGCTTTAAAGCTGTACTTTTTGAGCCACCAAATATTTTTGGCGTATAGAACTGAATATTAGCATATTCCAAATACGCTCTATAATTACTAGAATCATGGGCAAATGCTTCATTTATAAAGTCCTGGATTTGAGAGACTAAAAATGGTGCTTTGTAAGGACTAATTCCAATTTCAAAACCGATAAAAGGCGATTTATATGAATAAACCAAAGCTTGATATTGAGGATACTTTTCTAATAAACTAATATTTT
>DAOVUO010000402.1 GCA_030632545.1 Bacteroidales bacterium | reverse complement strand
GCCGTCTACTCGATTACAGGGATTAGTTATTGTCAGTTAATCAGTTCCGCTCTCATTCATCAGCGAAATTATTAACCGCTGTCAAAATAATTTATCGAACATTGATTAATGTTTGTAATCATTTGATTTATGTGTAATTTTATTTATTTGAGAACCAAACTCTATAATCATTTATCAATTTATAGTTCTTATGTTTCTTTTCCAGAATTTCTAAATCACAAAGAGGAAATTCAATAGTTTTTTTCCCATTTTTCCCTTTTGCAATTATTCCATACATATCAACAACTTCTGATATTTTTTTAACATTTATTATATCTCCTTCTTTTACAAGCCAATCATTTTCTGAATGCTCAACTAAGGCTTGAAATGGAAATTCTAACTTACTTTCAAGATATTTATCCCATTGAATGAAACATTTCCACTCATCCTCGGGTTTTATTCCTTTTAAAATATTTGAAATTCTTTTTCCTGAATCTCCTAAACATGCCCAATGATGCTTTTCTTCTAATTCTTTTTGTGTCTTTTTTATGTCATTTGTTTTATATACCATAAGACTTATTTGAATATCGTTGACATATAAATTCATTTGTTGCCAGTCTAAACCTTCGGTTTCACATTCTTGAATATATTTGTCTGGAATTTGTTTTAGAGTTTTACTATCCCACTCAATATTTATTAAGGCTACTCTTTCGTCTGTATATTCCTCAATTATTTCATTTATTCGACCACTCCATCCAGACAAACTTAGATTTTCAAAATCAGGGTCTTGAACTCCTTTTCTTACAATAATGCTATCATTAATTTTTATTTTCATGCTATCGTCTTTTTATTTGTTAATTTAGACTGACTTAAATCTTTAAAAGTTTTTAATCTCTCCATTTTCTAACCAGTCAGGAATTTCATATTCTTTTGCTTTTCTATGTTGTTCGAAAATCCTCCTTAAATCTCGGATTATTCTTTAAATATCTGCCTAAATACTTCTTCTACTTTGCTTACAAATTTAATTTCAATTTTGTGCGAGCCAGTCATTTTTTTCTGATTATAGCTTGACACGTATATTTGCTTAAACCCTAGTTTTTCGGCTTCGGATATACGCTGCAAAATTTTAGATACAGGACGAATTTCGCCCGATAAACCAACTTCGCCAGCAAAGCAAATTTGTTTGTTAATTGAAATATCAAGCTCCGAGGATAAAAGTGCCGAAATAACAGACAAATCAGCCGCAGGGTCGTCAATTTTTAATCCACCTGCAATATTTAAAAACACATCTTTCTGGCTCATACGAATATGCAGCTTTTTTTCTAATACAGCTAAAAGCATGTTTAATCGTTTGTGGTCAAAACCAATGGATGAGCGTTGCGGAGTGCCATAAGCAGCAGTACTCACCAAGGCTTGTACTTCGAGCATTAATGGGCGCATTCCTTCCACTACGGTCGCAACCGAAATGCCGCTTAAACCTTCGTCGTGTATACTTAATAATAGTTCCGATGGATTATTAATTTCACGTAGTCCGTTACTTTGCATTTCAAATATTGCTAGTTCTGAGGTGCTTCCAAAGCGGTTTTTTAATGCACGTAGCACACGGAAAAAATAATGTTGGTCGCCCTCGAATTGCAAAACCGTATCAACCATGTGTTCTAGTACTTTAGGGCCTGCAATACTTCCGTCCTTAGTAATATGCCCTACAAGGAATATGGGAATATTTTGCGTTTTGGCCATTTCGATAAGGGCATTACTGCATTCTCTTATCTGTGAAACTGTGCCAGGTGCCGATTCAAGTTTTTCGCTTTGCAGCGTTTGCACCGAATCCACAATAAGCATATCAGGCTTATGCTCATTTACTTGATTTATAATATTTTCGACAATCGTTTCGGGCAAAAGAAATAAATTTTCGGATTCGTATTCAATTCGCTGAGCACGAAGATTTATTTGCTCGGGGCTTTCTTCGCCCGATATGTATAGTATTTTTTTATTATTAAGTTTTAAGGCAGTTTGAAGCAAAAGAGTTGATTTTCCAATTCCAGGCTCGCCGCCAATAAGTATAACCGAGCCAGGAACAAGTCCGCCACCTAAAACTCGGTTGAGCTCAGGGCTACGCATATCAATTCGTTCAACTGCTTTGGTTTCAACTTCAGAAAGTTTTTGAATAACTGCTGCTTTTCTAAAGCTTTTTACGGATGATGTACCACTTGCTCTTTCTTGAATTTCCTCGGTAAAAGTATTCCAATTTCCACATTCGGGGCATTTACCTAACCATTTAGCTGATTGTTGACCGCAGTTTTGGCAGATATAGATTGTTTTTTGCTTCATAAGCACCAAAAGTACTTATTTAACTTAAAAGTAGAAACTTGATGCTGAAGAATATGATATATAGTTCACAAAAGTTTGTTATATTGTTGCTATCACATATTTTGTTCAAAATGAAGTGCAATAAGTGTTTATTAAAATCTGATGAGGCTCAAAATTTAGATATTGAGGAGCTTGGTAGGATGGATCGCAATTGTGTTCAAATTAATTTTGCACCAAACGAAGTTATTTTTAAGCAGGATGCACTTTCATCGAACGTAATATTTTTGCAAAGTGGTTTGGTTAAGAATATTATAAAAACCAATTATAAAAAGCATATTATAAAAATTAATAAAGCACCTTCTTATTTGGGGCTTCCTACAACTTTTGGCGACAAAGTTAATCATTATTCCGCAGTTGCGATAACAGATGTTGTTGCGTGTAATATTGATATTGAGACATTTAAGGAGTTGCTGCGTTCGAATTCTGATTTTTCTTACAGTATTATTGTTCGTGTTTGTAAAAATGAATTGGAGTATTTAAGTGGTAGTTTTGTGCAAATGCAAAAGCAAAGTGGTGGACGAGTAGCTGAAGCTATTCTTAATTTTAGCAATAATCTTTTTAATAGCGATAGTTTTACTCTACCATTTACTCGAAGCGAATTTGGCGATTTAACAGGGAATTCTCGTGAGATTATTTCACGTACTTTACACGAATTTAGCAAAGAAGGTATAATTGAACTTAAAGGTAGGAATATTGCTATTATTGATAAGAAACGATTGGAACAAATTAGTAGGGCTGGGTAATATAATTATCAATGCAAGGGTGTTTAAAAAACTACAAGCAGAATGCTTTTTAAAACAAATTTAGCAAAACTGTTGTTTTCAGTTACTTGGTAAAATGCACCGAACGATTATAATTGATAGGGGTAACTTAAATAAAAATGAGTACTACTTCTTCAATAATAAATAAAAACATAAAACTTGACCTAAAATTCGCAAATTGTATTTAAATTTGTAAAAAAAACATCAAATCATAATTTGTAATATGAAAAACATATCAAGTTTCGGAGATTTTATAAAAAAAGAACGAGAAAAAAGAGAATGGAAACAAACTGAATTTGGAGCCAAAATAGGTATTAATTCGAGTGCTATTAGTCGTATTGAAAATGG
>DAOVUO010000468.1 GCA_030632545.1 Bacteroidales bacterium | reverse complement strand
TTAAGGTCAGAATTTGCTAATGAATCGGTAAATGATTCAAGATTTTTCAAACTTGCTGTTATATGATCATTATTAAGCTTTAAATTAGCCGTAATCGACTCTACATTTCCCATAACATCCTCTAATGTAGAACTTTCATTTTGCGCAAAAGAATCAAGTCGAAAAGTTGTGTTTTCTAAGTTTTTAATTGTATTCTTAATACTCTCAAAGCTTTTTGATAAATTTTCGCGTGTTTGTTCATTAAAAATATTCTGAACTACTGCCAAAACCGAATCAGTAGAGCCTAACAAACTTTCTATCTTATATTTTAATGGCAACATTTGTACACTTACCTGATCTTTTAAATCTCCCTCAATCGCACTTTTTAGGGTATCACCATCCTGATAATAAACAGTATCGGCATCATAAACTAACTTTATTCCTTTTGTCCCCATTATATCACTACTATAAATATAGGCAATAGCATTATCAGGAATTTCATACTGATTACCAATAATAAATTTCACCATTAAACGGCTTGTGTTATCTGATAAAAAATAAATTTGGCTGACTTGCCCAACTTTAAATCCATTGATAGTAACAACACTCGAAGCTGTCAGACCATCAACTTTATTATAAATAGCTGAAAAATTATGAACTTTTGACAGCACATTAGTTCCTTTCAAAAAATTTACTCCCCAATACAATACTACAAAAGAAAAAATGGCTAAAACACCTATTTTTATAATTTTTTTACGTTCTTCCATGGTTTGTTCAACTTAATTTTCTAATATTATTTTTTTGGCTTCGCTTACTGATATAATTTTTCCATTTTTTGTGGCAACAATATATGCATCTGGTATTTTAGCTCGCACTTGTTTTTGCTTTATTAAAACTTTAGACATCTCGTACTCATGTCCAACAATATAATTATATCTTCCGCCATATCGTAACTCTTTTACCCCTAATAATCCCTTAAATTCTTTAGATTTTAAATTAATAGGTTTTACACTACTACGAATTTGAACATGAAAAACTATATCCACTGGATTATATTTAACTACTTTCCCTGTTTTAAAAGCCAAGTTTCCTGTATCATACTTGTTCTTATAATCTCTAAAAGCTCTAAAAATAGCAGATGCAAGAAAATCTTGTCCCTGCGCTGACATTAAATACCGTTCCTCTTTACTATTTGAAATAAAACCTGTTTCAACAAGCACACTTGGCATGGTTGTATACCACAAAACAACTAAATTATCCTGTCTAATCCCCAAATCCTTACGACCAACACGAGTACGAAACTGGTCTTGAATCAATTTAGCAAACACCAAACTATATTCTAAATTTTTTGTTTGAATTAATGAATTTATAATATGCGAAGGCATAGTATCACCCTTAAATTCATTATATCGTTCTTTTACATTTTCTTCAAATCGCAATGCAGAATTTTCCTGTAAAGCAACAAATAAGTTATCATCGGACTTTCCTAAGCCCATAACATAAGTAGATGTCCCATAAACTGTGGACGTTTTAACTGAATTTGCATGAATTGAAATCATTAAATCAGCTTTATTACGATTGGCAATTTCAGCTCTTTCCTTAAGTTGAACAAATTCATCTGTTTTTCGAGTATAAATAATCTCTACATCTGGTATTAAAGTTTCTATATAGTGCCCAAGTTTTAGAGCAATAGCTAAAGCAATATCTTTTTCCAAAGATTTTGCACCTACAGCTCCTGGATCTCGACCTCCATGTCCGGCATCAATAACCACAGTTTTTAATTTATTTTGAGCATTTAACTCACTCGCAAAAAGCATAAAAACAAATACCACCGCAAGCTTAATAAAAAAATAAAATCTATTTAATAAAGTTTTAAAAATCAAACCTTGCATTATTTTAATAATTTTCTTTAGTTTTGGCAAATTATTTAATTGTTCTAACACAAAATTAGTATTATAAATTGCATATCCACAGCTTTTTTAAATATTCTTTAGTTTTGCTACTCACTTTAGTAGCATTTGAACTAAATGCACAGGATTCATTACTTGTAGCAGTTACTGACTCTATAACGCCAGAAAAAAAGGACGAAGGCATTAGCGACCCTGTTGATTATGGCTCTGAAGACTCAGTTTTTTTTGATTTAAATCAACAAAAAAGTTTTTTATACGGTACTGCTTACATCAAAATGGGAAGTTTTGAGCTAAAGGCAGGTTATATCGAGATTGATTTTAATAGTCAGAAGATATATGCTAGAGGAATTGAAGATTCCACGGGAATTGTTACTCAAAAACCTGAATACACTGAAGGTGCTGAGAAATTTGTTGCCGACGAAGTAATATACGACTATAAAAGCAAAAAAGGAACTGTGAAAGGTGTAAGAACTGAACAATCTGATGGTTTTTTATTTGCAGATCAGGCTAAAATGCAGGATAATGGTGAATATCATTTTGTAAATGGAAGATATACTACTTGTAACGACCCTGACCATCCGCATTATTATATCCAAATGACAAAAGCAAAAGTGGTGGATGGTAAAAAAATTGTAACTGGTCCATTTTATTTCGTTATTGAAGATATTCCTATGCCCATTGCTTTACCTTTTGGCTATTTCCCAAGTAAAGCAAAAAGATCATCTGGAATTTTAATGCCAGCTTATGGTGAAGAAAATTTACGTGGTTTCTTTTTAAAAAACATGGGTTACTATTTTGCAATTAGCGATTATGCAGATTTATCTATTCAAGGCGATATGTTCTCTTATGGTAGCTGGGCACTTCGTGTAAATTCAAAATATAAGTACCGCTATCATTTTAATGGTAGTGTACAGCTTAGTTTAAATAATAACGTTACTGGCGAGAGCGGCTTATCAAACTATAATGAGCGAAAAGACTTTAAAATTCGATGGACACATTCGCAAGACCC